>CAYFTD010000218.1:0-14771 GCA_964345915.1 uncultured archaeon | reverse complement strand
GCTACGATTGTCAATGGGATGTCATACACATTGGGATTGGTGCCTGACTGGTACTCCTGTAGGTTTGTCTGTCCATCACCGTCTGGGTCCAAGTATGCATCGTCGCTAAGTGGGTCTAGGTCGTTCTCAATCTCCCAATTGTCAGGTAGGAGATCTCCGTCCGAGTCCACCGAGTTTGGGTCTGTCCCTGCAATGAACTCTTCAAGGTTGCTAAGACTATCTCCGTCTTGATCAAGAGACGAGTCATCAAAGAGTGGGTCAAGACCATGAGTGACCTCCCAGCCATCTGGTATCAAATCACCATCGCTGTCAGAATTGGCAGGGTCTGTTCCGTAGACTGCCTCCAAGATGTCGATCAATGCATCTCCATCGCCATCATCGTTGAAGCTGGTCGGGTCTAACCAGAGATATTCGCTGTCAGGGATGGCATCTCCGTCGAAGTCACTGTCATAGTCCACGTCGATAGTGAATGTTGGCCCTGGTGTGCCTGTGCTCTCAATCGTCAGTCTATAGATTCCGAATCTTGTGACGGAGTCTTCAATGATAGATACGGTTGTCCCTGGCGTACCCTGTCCTTCAAAGCTCCCAAGCAAAGTCCCATCTGGATCATGTAGAGAGAATGAGGCCTCCTCGCTCCATTCGGCACTGACGCCAATATCCGTAGCAATGCTGACCAAGAAACAGAATTCGGAGGAGCTTCCCGAAGAAATGGTTCCACTGTGCTCAACATGGAATCTATCGCCATAGGCTTGTGACATCGCGTATGCCATGCTGGCTCCTATGCTAGCTGCTGTTTCTGTGGCCACTCCGTAGTCATAGACAGAGTTGTTCCAGGCGTCCGAAGGTTGATGGTATGAGGTGTCGTTCCCAAACCCACTTTCAAAGGCAAAGAGAACGCTACCATAACCCTCGGCGAGAAATGAGGCGTGGTCCGATAGTGACCACTGCGGGAAAGCCGGATATGGGACTGTTTTGATGATGCCATTTCCTAGGTTTTTGCTCATCATCTTCGCCAAGTCAGCCCATAGGTTGCTCACATGATATCCCCCTTCTATATCATAGTTGTATGCCATCAGAACCAGTTCGTCGGGGGGCGAACTCTCGTCTGCCCTCATCAGCATGTCAATGTTGTAGTAGGCTAAGATGTCTACACCTCGATTCTGGAATTCCTGCGCCACCTCCATGCTTCCTAGCAGGCCAATCTCTTCTGCATTCCAGAAACCAAAGTAGACGTCAAGAGGCCATTCGTGGTCCGACATCACTCTTGCCAGCTCTAGGGCCGCGGCCACTCCAGACCCGTCGTCGTTTGCGCCTGGTGCACCTGGAACGGAGTCATAATGGCCTCCGACCATCAATATCGGACCGGCTCCAAGATAACCCGGTAGGCGACCGACGACTGACTCGTATGCCCCAATGGTTTCAACTTCTATTCTCCCGTCCGAGAGATTGACCAGTTGGTTGGTGAGCCAGTTCCTAGCGTGCATATTCGCCAGACTGTATGTTGAAGGATCACTAATCCACCGAGACCCATTCTCACTGAGTTTCCTAACGAAGGCCTGATACGAGTCTTGCGAGACCTTTGAGAAGATCTCACTAGAAATGTCGACGCCATAGACTCTCTCTGTTGCTACAGAGAATACCTGGCTCGACGCAGGGGTGTCAACAATGGTGCTCGGTTGGTTGTGCTCTGGAAAGACTAGCAAAAGAGCAAAGACAACAACGACAGACCAGAGCCGTCTCATGCCCCTGTAGTAGGCCATAGCTCCTCAAGTAGATTCCCGTGATTGCTTTTGCGCAATCGAGAGATGCACCCAAATGATAATACGAAGCTACTTACCTGAATAGGCCCTCTGTGACGAACGGAAGTTAGTCAAAATGCCGGTGAGAGAATTCGATTTCGTGGCGGAGATAAAAGACCCACTCCATGGTTACATTTCACTCTCTTCAGTAGAGAAGTCCATAATTGATCTGCGCGCGGCTCAGCGTCTTAGACAAATACGATCACCAGCAGGTACATATCTCGTCTTTCCGGGTGCAGACACTTCTCTGATGGGCAAGATGTTGGGTTTCATTTATGTGACGAATATCCTCATGGAGGATTTGGAAGCAGAGCCTAGCGACATTCAAGTTGCGCGTCTAGCAGCACTCTTTCTCTCTCTCACGTTTGGTCCATGGGCAAACATCACAAAGGAATATCTCGCAGTACGCGGACTGAGTAGGCTGAGTCTTGCACAGCTTATCGTGAAGAAATCCAAGGCTGGAGAACTTCTGCAAGACTCCGGATACTCACGTGATGAGATTATCAATGCCTTGAAGCGTGGAGTGCCTGTGAAGGGCGTACGGTTCAATCTGGAAAGTGCACCAATCAATCCAGAACTGGTGGACAATCTTGAGAGGGACTCATACTTCACTGGCGTCGAATACGCCCAGCTTGAGTTTCGAAGATTGTTCCAGGCAACCCGCGTTGCTAAGAACAAAATCGCAGTAGAACGGGGGTCTCTGTTCACTTTCGAGTCATACTTGTCTGCTGGTGCGAACATGTTTGATGCGGTCTATTATCACAAGGCCGTGCGAGCAGCAGAACTCATGCTGTTGAGAACAATGGATGAAGCCGGTTCTCGATTGATGGAGTTTCCACGAAACAACCTTGAGCAGTTCCTGACACTCGACGACATTTCCTTCATGGATCAACTTCTTCACTGCGAAGATGACGAATGTGACGAGATCAAGAGGGCTAGTCGGATCTACTCGGACTACCACAATAGGTATCTAATCAAGATGGCTGCTGCAAGGGCAATATCAGACGTAGCATTCCTTGATTCCATCTCAAGTTCGGATGGCCTATTCAAGGTCGAGAGTGAAATTGCGGAGGACGCCGGAATTGACCCGAGCAATGTCTTCGTTGACTATCCCGACCGATTGTCTGTGAGCTTCTATCCTGGAATGCTCTCATTGGAGGACCTTGTATTCTTTGAACGCGGCTCAAGAGGATACGAGTTCTGGCCGGTGGAGGACATCAGTCTCCTCGCCCGCAGCTTTGAGCGACAAATGAAACTGGTTCGAGTCTATACAAGCAGAGGATACAGAGCCAAAGTCAGAAAATCAGCAGAGCGTCTACTTGAGAGCGTCGATACTCCGGGAAGTCTGGCATAGATTTCGTTTCCCCTAACTTTGTTCAAGATGACCGAGTTCTGCAAAGAGTAATATGCCGCATATCATTAGACTGCTCTGGGTGTATACCTTGACGGAGGTCACGTCTGAAAACGCAATTGGCGATTTGACCGGCGATCCGAATTTCATCCTTATTCTAGTCGGTGCACTTGTCTGGCTGCTAGGATTCTATACTGGACCAATTGGTCCTCTGTTCCTTACGGGAGGCTTTGTTCTCACATGCCTAGCAACAGCTGCCACGGCTCTAAAACGGCCTATGACGAATGCTTGGCCGGGACTAATCTTGGGTGCGCTCTGCTATTTGCTGGGAGAATCGATAGTATGGATTCCCCTGGTTGCCATAGTAGCACCTCTGTTGATTGTCTTTGGTGGAGTTCTCATCCTTTTCTTCGCAATTCCCATCGCAATTCAGAGCGGAGGGATTTCACTCCTGCAGGCTTTCCAGAAGCTCTGGGAATCGAGAACGCAAAAGAAAGAAGAAGCTAAGCCGGAGAAATCTGACGAATCTGAGGATGTGCCAGAGGACTAGAAGTAGGGTAAGTGGCTGCATCATCACTGCCACATTGACTTAGTGCCTACGAAATACCTAATAGAGAGAACGGATTATGGCACCCAAGTTTGCCGCCTGCACACCCAAGGAACGGGAGTACTATGTTCACCTGCAAGAAATGCAGAGAACCATTCTACGTTGAAGAAGCTGAGATACGAGGTAACAACCTACGTGTCTATGTGCAATGTCTCAATGGCCATAAAGGCAAGAGGGAGGTATCCAGATTCCAGGCCGACAACTCGGCCTTTGAACTGTTCGAGGGACTCTTCACCTGTGTTGAGTGCGGTTCCAAAATGGGGATTGCGAGCACTGATGCCCATAGGAATCGCATGGAATACATCTTTGTGTGTCCCATCCACGGTGCCCGACCTCGACACATTCCCGGACTGTATCATCCCGCTGTAACTGAGCTTCAGACCGAGGTAAACACTGCCAAATCTGTTCTGGATTCTCTGAGTTGTCCTCGGTGCGGGGAGGTCTTTGTTGTTCATGAGATTGAGGAAAGGGCCGGGATTGTGGGGGCGAAAGCCAAATGTCCAAACGGCCACAAGGAGATGCGGTTTATCCCGAGACAGACAGACGAGTCTATCTTGAAGACCGTCCTGAAGCGCCTGATTCATTGTGATACCTGTGGTCTTCCGGCCAGCATAGAGAATGTGTCTACAAAGGGAAACAAGACAAAAGTCCAGATATCCTGCCCGGTTCATGGATCAGCCAAGAAGGAATTGCCAGCCCAATTCAGCCATCTTCTAGACTCTGTGGCTCAAGCGATTACAGAAGGAACATTGCTTCGTTCAGTCCTGAAGTGCAAAGACTGTGGCAATCCTCTCTCAATCCGTAGCATTGAGGAATCTCGTGACGATTACAAGCTCAAGATAAGTTGCTCGAACGGGCACAACTACGAGATGCTTCAGCACATAGAATGGAGTGATGAAGCCACGGATGAGGTCGTGAGGGCGGTCCTGAAATGCAACGAGTGCGACTTACTCACCAAGATTGTCGGTCAGAAGGTTGATGGAACTCGCGCAGAGATTGAAGTTGTATGTCCTATCCACCAAACGATGAAGAAAGGGCTCACTGTCGAGGTCTACAAGCATTTGTAGGAACGAGACGCCGAGATAGACAGACAACCCTCAATTGAAGAGAGTCTGAAATGCCTGAAATGTGGCACTCCCTTTACAGTCCGTGATTCAGGATTCAGCAAGGGTGTCATTGAGGCCAAGGTCGAGTGTCAGAAGAATCATGGGGACACACGCTACTATGTCGAGGACTTCGGACCTGAGATTCTTGAACCAGTATACGATAAGATGTTCGAGTGTCACAAGTGTCACAGGCCAATGGATTTGGTGAGCTTCCAAGAAGTCAAGGATAAGGGTCAAGTGAATCTCGTTTGCGAGAAACACGACGAGAGAAGGTTGGAGGTTCCAGCCACTCATGGACTGATGGTTAGGGATGCGTATACCGCCAGGATGTCATTGCCAAAGATTCAGACTCTTACAAAGACCACCCTCACAAAGGAGGATGCAAGTGCGTTTCAGTTCGACCCGGGTTTGGATCCTGATGAGATGCTTCAGACGGCCCGAAGCGTCATCGAACAGCATGACGTGCAGTTTGTGTCGGATGACAACACAAATGGTGTGAAACAGGCTTGGTATTATGGCAAAGCGTTGAAGGGCGACGAATTTGTGGTTGTGGGTTCCGTTTCCGGCGACAAACACGAAATAGAGATCCAAGGGTTCTCTGACAATGAAGGTCATCTAGGTTCCTTGATGGCCCATATGCGCGAGAATCTAAGAGAGGTATTGCTCCGTGTCAGGGAGGACGCCGATGACATTCAGCCTCTGATAGTGCAGTGTGTACACTGTAACGCCGCGCTCTCAAAACGTGGTCTCCCTGGTGAAACCACTAGATGTGAACACTGTGGAGTTCCTCTCCACTGGTAGGATTCGCTTTAGCTGCCTTTCCATTCAATAGACGGCTTCTCAACAGCCCCAATGTGAGTCAGAACCCTATCGACGATGGAGTCCACAAGTTCTTCAACCGTTTCAGGTTTATGCCAGAAAGCGGGACTCGCCGGTAGAACGATGGCTCCTGCCTCAGTGACTGTGGCCATGTTTCGGATGTGGACAAGATTGAGTGGGGTCTCTCTGGGAACGAGAACTAGCTTTCGACGCTCTTTCAGAGAGCAGTCCGCGGCACGTACTATTAGGTTGTCCGCGTACCCATGAGCTATGGCGGCCATGGTCTTCATTGAGCAGGGAATGACGACAACGGCATCTAGGTGGTAGCTTCCACTCGCGGGTCCAGCATAGAGGTCATCCTCACGATAACTCACATCGACCTCCTTCTCGACGTCCTTGATTGTGAGTCCGGTTTCATGTTTCAGAGTTTCCTCGCCCCATTTTGACACAACCAGATGGACCTCATGATTCAGCTTCTTTAGCATCCGTAGAGTTCTAACGCCGTAGGTTGCACCACTCGCACCAGTGATGCAAACGAGGACTCTCTTCTTCACCATGGCTTCATGTCTCCCGTCTTTCGTATACGCGTACATCATCTGTTCATTTGCCTTTCTGTGGTGACCATTGACTCAATCAGAGCAGGGCAGTAAGAACCACTGCCAAGAGGAGCGCAATAGTTCCTGCTCGAAATCCTATTCGTCTGGCTATCCCTGCCGCCTCCGTAATGTCTTGAGTCAATATGTCGAATCCTCTCTCTCCGAATGTTCGGAGGCCCTTCGCCTCACCAAAACCAAGCCCCAGGCTGACCTCTGTCAGTCTTTCGCGTGCCCCGTTGGCAGCGAGAACAACCGCCTCTAGGGTTTCTTCGAGCCTATGTTGACCCACAGGAGGGTATCCTCGACTCGCGGTCGAGATTGCATTGACCACATGCGTGTCAGTCGTGAGTACCTCAGCATCATCGAATCCCTGAGTCCTTAGCAGGCGGATTGCTTCATCACGGAATCCCGCTTCCATGTTATTGCCATCTACACTTACCATCGCGACCTCCCGACCGTCTAGGCCGAGAATCATCGCTGTCAAACCTCCCGGTCCGATTCCCTCCTCTGGAGTGATGTCCTCAGGCACAAACCTGTAGAATCCTGCGGACACCTTGGTTCTAGGAGAATCAAAAGTGGAGAAGACAGCACTGGAGACCGCACCCACATATTCCCCTGCTTCCAAATCACCTGGCATGACGGATACAGCATCACCGTTGATGCAGTTGTGGGCGTCAACGACTGCAACGCTTCTCACTTTCGGAACTCTCTCACGCACAAGGTTGGCGGCCTCTCTTCCAACTTCAAGAGATATGTCGTCGGTAAACTCGGGAGCACTCGTGCTGACAGTCAAGACATCATCACCAGCAAACAGAGTCCAGACCTTGAACCTCCCTAGGTCAGACCAGTGAGGACCGGAGGCTGTTGGATGCACCTGAGTTTCCTCAATGAGCCGGTCAATCTCAGCCATGACAATTGGAAAGTCTTCCTTTGTTGTCAGATTCTGCTGATGAGTACAGCTGCCGTGCATTATGAAGGCGGGCACGCCATGGTTCTTCTCTATGTGGTCGATGATGGTAGATGGAAGGGAGCTACTCCCAATCTGTCTAAACGGTCCGGGATGAACATACTGAATGACCCCTACACCTACTAGTCCCTCATCATCCCTGAACACAATCAGCTCAACAGGGACATCCTGCAGCTCACCGATTTGCGTAAGTGTCCTTTCAATTGGCTGAGAGTTGTTCATGAGGTAGTCATAACCAAAGGCCCGTAGAAGCTCTGGTCCATTGATACCTAGGTCTCTCTCGAAAGGGACACTGACAGATCGAAAGATGAAGTGGACTGCTATCGAGAATACGGGGAACGTGATTAGCACGACAATCGGCCAGAGTGGTGGAAATATCAGCACCGGGTCTACGAGGTTGCTCAAGGCCATATTTGTCGAGTACCAAAGGGCCGGAATCACAAGGGCTGCAGTGAAGTTCCTCAGAGGGTGATGGTCACTGAGTCCAGTCACAAGGAACGCGAACAATATATAGGCGGCACCAAGTCCCAACATCCAGAACCGCACTTCATAGAACTCTGACATGAGTAGTAGGTCCAGAAGACTTCCTATGGCCCCAAAGATGATCCAGATCAGGATTCCATACTGAACTGATCCTGCCGTTCGTCTAGCATCAAGTGGTGATCCCTCCTTTCTGACGATGGCATAAAGCAGAACTGTCCCCAAAAACGAAGGAACACCCAGAATCAGGAGGTAGTGTCCGAGAACCCAGAAGAAGCCTGGAGCCGGGCTAACGAAGAAACTCGCTGTTGCTGAGATGAAAGCGCCGCAAAGGACTATCACTAGAATCCTAGCGATTATCCCCTGGTAGGTCGGGAGCCGCCAGACTCTTGAGTAGAGACTCACGGTTTCCTTTACCTTGGCTTTCTCACCCAACGCGTTCCCTTCCGAGGTTTTTGTAGTCAGTCTGAACCTCTCTTATCAACATTCCCAAAGTAGTGGATGCAATTTCCACTATCATAATGCTTATATCGCATTCGATAATACGCGCAATATCACATTCGATAATGGACGTGTCAAAGTTGCTGAAGCAAGATCGAAACAGTCATGAGTTTGAGCACATCAGAATGCCCCATTCTGTGCCTAGAGGATTATTGAGACTCGTCATCATTAGGCTTCTCCAATCAAGAAACATGACCGGAACAGACATTATGACCACTCTCGCCGAGCAAAGTGAGGGTCAGTGGCGACCGAGCCCCGGATCAATCTACCCTCTCCTAGCAAGTCTTGAGGACGAGGGCATCATCGAAACCGTGCGGACTGAAGGTAGAAAGAAGACATACCGTCTTTCAGAGGAAGGTCGTTCACACACAAAAGAGATACTCAAGAGAAAGCACGACGTGGAACACAGATCACGATTGAACAGGATGATTTGGCTTCAGCTTCTCGAACCGGCTGATAGAGCCCACTTCTACGTTGGCGGCATTGTCCATGCAAGTGAACATCTGAGTGATACACTCCAGGAACTGACCGACTCAGAACGTCGAAGACTATACAAACAAGTGAAGGTGGCCGCTGAAAAACTCGCCTCACTTCTTGACGCCTTGGAATAAGGAGCACCGAAAGATGATCAACGAACAACGAAAGAGCATGGGTCGCAGTGCCGCTGCCCGGTACATGTTGGCTGGCCTAATACGACATCCGCGTGCAATCTCATTTGCATTTCTTCTGACAATCATATCAACACTGCTGGTAACCGTCCCCATGGTAATCGTCGGGATGGCAGTTGACGAATTGACGGTGTCGGGCTTTAGTGGTCAGTTCACATTCCTTGTTTGGCTGATTGTTGGTTTCGGCCTCATCTATATGGGACTCTATTTCGTAGTTGGATACGTCTGGGCAGTGGTGACGCTGAGATGGGAACGGGACGCGAGACAGGAGTTCTTCGAGGGACTTCAAGAATACAGCATGACCTTTCACGATGTTGTGGACAGCAAGCGAATGCTCTCAGTTGCGATGCAAGACATCGGCTGGGTTCGAATGTCCCTTAATCCCGCTCTGAGGAACATCACAGGCGGACTAACATCATTTGCTATCACTGGAGTGTTTCTTGTTCTTATTGACCAGACGCCCGGGTTGACAGGCATCTTTACGATTCTCGGATATCCGGTGCCGGTGCTTACACTGATAATGCTGATCGGGACGCCACTCTATCTTGCCTTTGCCTACAGATATGCGAACGCTGTCGAACCAGTGCGGCGACAGAGGGCAGAAGACATGGAACAACTCACAGCAGTGTCCCAAGGAGTGTTCCAAGGTATTGAGGTGGTTCGCGCATTCGGAGCAGAAGACAGAGAGCAAGGGAAGTTTCGGCGAGTGAGTAAGGATTATGAGAAGATGGTGACACGTGAGGGACAGCTGGCAGCATTCTATGTACCGGCACTTGTTCTGACTGCAATGACCACTCTCGCTTTTGCCTATACTGGATTTGCAGTTTTGGCTGATGTCTTGACTGCAGGAATGTTGATAGAAGTCCTAGGTCTCCTGTTGGCTCTCGAAGGTCTGAACTTTCATCTACCGGCGATGCTACTCATGCTACGGGGTGGCTATGTCAATGCCCAACGAATCGTTGAGATTCTCAACTGGAAGGACCCCATGAAAGAGCCAATTGATGAAGTTTCAGACGTGGATTGGCTGGGCGACATCACCTTTGAGAAAGTCAGTTTCAAGTACAGAAGCGATGATGGGAACAATGACCACTACGCACTCAAGGACTTCAACATCACAATTCCTGGTGGCTCTCGAGTAGCACTCATTGGTGGTCCAGGCGGCGGAAAAAGCACGATTCTGAAGCTGCTACTGCGGCTCTATGACCCGACAGAGGGCAGTGTGAGCGTCGGAGGCGTAGACCTCAAGAATGTAAGAACCGAGAGGGTTAGGGATGTTGTGGGACTAGTCGAGCAAGACATCTACTTGTTTCGGATGAGTGTGCGCGATAACATAGCGTTTGGAAGGGACAACGCCACGAACGAGGAGGTGGTTGAGGCCGCAATGCGTGCTCAAGCAGACGAGTTCATCGTTGACCTGCCTGAAGGCTATGACTCAATGATTGGAGAACGAGGAATGACTCTGAGTGGTGGACAGAGGCAGAGGCTGGCAATTGCCAGGGCCTTGATTCAGGATCCTAAGATTCTCCTACTAGATGATTCAGTCAGTGCAGTCGATGCCCAAACTGAGTTTCTGATGAGGAAGGCTTTGGACGAGGTCATGGTGGGCAGGACAAGCATAACTGTCACCCAAAGACTTCGAACTCTCATCGAGTCAGACTTGGTCATAATGGTTGACAAGGGACAACTCACCGCGGCGGGCTCCCATGAAGAGCTCCTAAGAACTTCTGAGCAGTACCGACGAATATTCGAGCGACTGCCTGGCGCACAGGCACTCCTTGATACAATGCTGGTCCGAGGAGGTGCTACGTGATGGGAATGCGAGGTCACGGTGGTCCTAGAGGCATGCTCGGACACAAATACAAGAGGAGCCGGCCGATCCGTGTTCTATTAGGACGGATGGTCCGCTATCTGGGACGTTTCAGAAGGATAGTTGCCATTGGTGCGGTCTTCTCCATTCTAGCCACAATCGTTACAGCTTTTGATCCACTAGTTCTTATCTGGGGAATCGATTCAATTGATTCGAGTCTAAATCCCTCACCGCTCTTCAGCACTCTACTACTCCTCATCGGGGTCTACATCGTCTTGAGAGTCACTAGTTGGGCTTTGTCAAGTGCGAACACGTGGATACTGGCGAGTGCACAGGCCGGTTTTGTCCAGAACATCCAGGAGGACGTGTATAGCCATCTTGTGAGAGCGGATCTTTCCTACCACAAGGCCGAACAGAGCGGCAACGTAACATCCCGGGTCACATCAGACACGGTTTCGCTCGGGACTGGCATTCAAGTGCTGATAGGTTTCGCAAGCCAGGCCCTTATGCTCGTTGCCACATTCCTGCTACTGTTATTCACATCTCAGGCTTTGGCACTCACTGCATTGATTGTGATACCTGGCGTGGTGTTTATAGCTGTACTCTTTGGCACAGTGGGTCAGAGGATTATGCTCGCCTCTCAGAGAGCCTATGGCAAGGTTTCAGGGCAGATCGCGGAGAACCTTGGCGGTGTTCACATTGCGAAAGCATTCAATCGCGAGGGAGAACTAGCAGAGGAGATGCTGGAACTGAACCAACAGGCTTACCGACATGGGTTCCGTTTCATGATTCTGATGAGTGCCATGCAGCCTCTAGTACGGTCGATAGGTCAGTTTGCAGTTGCTGCAATGCTCTTTGTTGGTGGCTCACTGGCAGTGGGCACTCTGCCGGTCTTGACCATTGGCGAGGTGTTTCTTGGAGTGATGCTCATCAGTCGTTTCATGTGGCCTCTTCTAGCCCTTGCAATGATGTCTACGCAAGTACAAGCTTCTCTCGCTGCCATGGATCGACTTTCTGACGTGCTGGAGGCCAAACGTGCAGTCGCTGTTCTGCCTACCGCAGCACCTCTTCTTGAGTCGAGTGATGGTATCACCTTTGAGAATCTCACCTTCGAGTATGTCAAAGACACTCCTGTTCTGAAGAATGTGAACTTCACCATATCAGCTGGAGAAACTGTAGCAGTTGTGGGACATACGGGGGCTGGCAAGACGACCTTGGCGGCGTTGGTCAACAGATTCTACGATCCATTGGAAGGAAGCGTTCTGATTGGTGAGCAGGACATACGAGAAGTGACGTTGGAGTCCCTACACGATACTGTTTCATTGATTCCTCAGGAACCTTACCTGTTCGATGATACAATCATGGAGAACATCCGCTACGGTAGACCAGATGCCACAGACCAGGAAATTGCGGACCTGTGCAAGATTATCGGAGCCAACGAGTTCATTGAGGTACTTGCTGACGGCTACAACACTCGCATAATTGAGAGTGGTAAGAACCTGAGCGCAGGTCAAAGGCAGATGATCACAATCGCAAGAACAATGCTTGCCGATCCACGAATTCTGATACTCGACGAGGCGACTAGCCGACTCGATGCATATAGCGAGTCCCTTGTACAAGATGCTCAGGCTATGCTATTCTCTGACAGAACAACCGTAGTCATCGCACATCGACTGACCACAATTGCAAACGCCTCAAGGATAATCGTCTTCGAAGATGGAGAGATAATCGAAGAAGGTACACATGAAGAGCTGCTGGCTCTCGATGGTACATTCAAGGCGCTCTACGATACATACTATGCTCATCAAGGCTTTGAGGAGCTCACTGAGGAAACAGTCAGAGCCGCAGAAGAGGAAGTCGCCAAGGCCGGCGTTGAGATCGATGTTTCACCTGCCACTGGGCCCATGGGCATGGGCATGATGAGTGGAATGGGTGGACACGGCGGTGGACATGGCCCTGTAGATCCCGAGATGATGAAAGAAATGATGGAGCGCATGCCTCCTGAGATGCTTGAGAAGATAATGAGTGATCCAGACAGCCTGCCTCCAGAAATGAGGGAGCGCATGAAGAAGATACAAGAGATGCGAGAAGGCGTTGAGTCATCATCTGGTGGAAGTGACTAGTCAACTATGGTTAGAGATCCTCGATTCTCCGGGCTGTAGAAAGAGCCGCACCGAGGACCAAGTAGGACTCTATGCTCATCAATTGGAGATACGGGTCCAACAGAGATGCTCCCACGAAGGACCAAGTCCCGAGTCGAACCAGCATGATGAAGACAGCAAGAAGTGACAATCCCAACGGTGCCGCTAGTCTTCCTTGTCGAAAAGTCCAAAGCACGTAGATTAGGGCTACTGCAGCAACTCCCACCCCTGCGACTAGAGGGGCCGTCGTAATCACTTCAATCGGGTTTCTCCCTGGTGGAAGTGAAACCACGAGCATTGCGAGAACAATCACTACGACTATGGGAATTGTGATTATACTCACGAGCAGCCTCCTGTCGTCTGTCGTTCCAAGGACTTTGTTTGAAGCCCTGAGATACCCAAGGACACCGATTGCCCAACATAACATTCCTGGAGCTAGTGTAAGACTGGCCGTATTGTGAAACACATCAGTTCCTTCCTGGCCACTCAAAACCACCAAGGCAACATCAGAAACAGAGTATAGTACTAGCCCTAGACCCATTAGGAGGTTCATCATGTGAAATCTATCTTCCTTCGCGAAGTCCCTCCTGCCGAACTGAAACAGCCCAACGAGACCTGTAAGGAATGCACAGATGGGCGCAATGTACAATGTGAGAAAAGCAAGGAGAGGTATTTCACTCGCGGACCAAAGAAGAAGGCTAACAACGAGAGTGACAAGTCCAATCACCAGAAAGAGGACTGTCAGATACTTCTCTCGTGAAGTCACTGGTCTATGACCCTCCGTAACTATAGGCATGAAGCGGGCGACCACGATTTGTTTGTTTTGCTTATTATATAGAATCACTATAACAAAGCACTATCAAATCGGGGATGGGCCGACTTCCAATTCTGTCTTTTATCTGTTCTCGAATCTAGTTGATATCTGTTATGCGTCTAGTCCTTCTGACACTTTCATCCCCATCACTGCGGCGGTATTGATTCCTGATTGATTGACAACTCTCCACTCCCTCACAGACTATTGTTGTAGATGTATAGTTCAACTATACTAAGAGTGATTGGCCAACCCACTTCAGGCGCCTAGTCGTCTTAGGGTAGGAAGGGGTGAGGGCGGATTGCGTATTTTGCTTATCAATAGAACTCGGATATTCGGAGGATTACATAGCCCCTATTTCATTTGAAGCGATTCCCAACGAATGTCAAGAGCTGTACGCGGGAACTGTTTCTCCATATGGGTTCTCGTTCTACCGAGCATGTTGTTGACTGGACTTGAACCCATGAGTGAGCTCAGCCGTTGAGCCAAGCCATGGAAAAGCACCCCGAACCCCTCGCTGACTTCTTCTGGCGTTAAGCTACCTCTAATAGTGGCGGTGCTGAGTGAGCTCTTAACTTCGACATCGACGCCTTCTTCAAGGCCCACAAATGCGAGCCATGAGTGTTCCTCCTCAAGCTCATCCCTAGACTTCAAGAACACCTCTCTTGCAGGCTTCACTCCGAGTATTGTCGCACTTCGACGCAGTAGATCTTGGAGAGCAGAAGTGTAGAGGACCATTGTTGCCTGAGCGGGTGATACGCGCTCGACCGTTCTGCGATGTGCCAAAAGGGCAATATCATCGAGGAAGCGCTTGAGGTCTGAAGTCTTCACACGTTCGGCGGCAATAGATAGAGGGGTTTGACCATCCAATTCTGGAAGTGCCTTCGCCGTGTCTGGGGAGATTCCGTCTACGTCCTCCTCGGAGGGCACGAGGGAAGTAGTCTGATATATGTCGTCTGGTTTGGCAGTTTCAGTGATAGTTATCGCCTTCTCCCAATATGCCTCAGCAACCATGTTCATGGCAAGCTCGAGGGGGACCTCAAGAAACTCAGCAGCATCGTGGACTGTGCAGTCTTCTGGGATGAGCTTCAGGAAGGAGATGACATCAGGCTTGGAGG
>CAYFTD010000217.1:0-2272 GCA_964345915.1 uncultured archaeon | reverse complement strand
GTCAGGGACGCATTTGGCGACTTCTTCATCTGGATTATTCTCATCGTAGCTGTGTTTGTCCTGCTCTCATCTACAACATTCGGCGGCAACAGGGGAACATACAACTTCCTACTACTGATATCATTTGCAGGCGCAATCTGGGTCGTTATGGCTACTGACCTTGTTGCGCTCTTTGTCGCCTGGGAGTTGATGAGCACACCTACATACGTACTCGCGGCTCTCGGACCACACAGAGGAGCCATTGACGGTGCCACCAAGTACTTCGTAATGGGGCTCGTGTCGACCACGCTGATGGTCTTCGGCATAGCCATTGTCTATGGTGCCACAGGAGTGACTAGCATGGCACTTGTCGCGGATGCTATTGGCGCAGTCTGGACTACCGGGCCAACGATTGCCGCTGAGGCCTACACAATCCTTCTCGCGATGGTCTTGTTTCTCATTGCATTTGGCTTCAAGGCCGCGGTCTTCCCAGGATGGATGTGGGTACCCGACACGTACTCTACTGCTGACGGCAGTGTGACCGGCTACTTGGCTGGCGCAACTAAGAAGACCGCTGTGAGTGCTCTCTTGCGAATTCTGGTTGTGGCATTCGTAGTTGCACGATTGGAGTGGATGCCGCTCATTGTGGCCGTAGCAATCCTGACGATGATCATCGGAAACATAATGGCACTGGCTCAGCGGAACATAATGCGCATGTTCGCATATTCGTCAATCATGGTCATGGGAATACTGTTCGTGGGGATGGCAGTGGGAACGCAGTATGGAATCGCGGCAGCCATGTTCACAGCCTTTGCACATGCGCTAATCAAGACGGGCGCCTTTATCCTGACCTGGGCGATGGCAGTCCGCTTAGGCAAAGAGATTACATACGACGACTTGGCGGGTCTCAGCAGACGTTCTCCAGGTGCAGCTGCTCTACTTGCCATCTTGGTGTTCGCGCTAGCAGGAGCACCATTCACAGCTGGCTTCTGGTTCAAGTGGTTGCTGATCCCTGCCAGTGCAGTTGAGGTTGGACTCTGGTGGTTGGCGATTATTGCGGTCTTGAACTCTGTGTTCGCCCTGGGCTACTATCTTAGAGTTCTCAGGTACTGCTACTTCATGGAACCCAAAGATGACACCAAGTTTCGGCTCGCTCGGGCACCCATGCTTGCTGTCGCCCTAGCTGTGATTGGCACAATAGCATTGGGAATCATCCCTAGTCTTGTGTTGGACTATGCCTTCGATGCGGCTGCTTTGTTCGCTGTTCCGTAGTAACATCAGGACTCCCCACGCTGACCCATTGGCAGAATGAGAAAGAGATGCGAACACTCCACCCACCAATGTCCTAGGTTACCAATTGGAAAGTGACTATGCAATCGGAAACTCGACCGATTATATATCAGTATAACAATAGTTTACTCGCCTGAATCACAGTGAGCAATCATTTCCTACTTCACACCAAGTCCCTGTCGGTGCTGTTGCCGGATCCCGGTGCTCATTGTGATTTGTCAGGCACCTCTATGGGTGTACTTCGTTGACGTATCTCCCGTCAGCGACAGAGCAACGAACGCGCGAAATCACAGGTCCTATCCGACCTCATCTCCGTGGGGGAGTAGGCGCCACCACCTACTTCCTCACATCCTAATTCCTTGGGTGAAACCACATGGCATCATCCGACTTGGGCAGTGCTATGTCTTTTCACACCTTGTTCTATGAGCTCTGTGAATAGATCTTCAACATTCTCTCCTGTCTTGGCTGAGGTTTCAACGTGGCTTACGTTGAGCCATTTTGTTATCATGTCCCCTGCTTCTGGGGGTACGACTCGATTCTCCAGGTCTATCTTGTTTGCCACAATGGCTACGACGGCCTCGGGATTCACTGATATGAAGTTCCGATACCATTCATAGACATTCATGAATGACTCTGGCAATGTGACATCATAGACAATGAAGGCAATGCTGGCTCCAGCCATGTAACGCAGTCTTAGTTCCTTGAATGAAGGTTGTCCACCCAAGTCCCAACATACGAGTTGCACGGGCACGTTCTTTCCTTTTGGTGTCCTGACTTCAAGCTTCTTCAACAGAATGTTGGTCCCCAGAGTCGCTTGGTAGGATGCCGCAAACGTTCCCTCCATATACCTGATCAGACAGCTTGTCTTCCCTGTGGCCGCGTCTCCCAGGGAAACCATTTTGAACATGTACATAGGCCTGCCTGATCCCAATTTCGATACTTCCAGATTCCTTACAGTTACTGACGGACATTTGGCATATAACAATCCATTCTGTCTGTAATC
>CAYFTD010000216.1:0-5098 GCA_964345915.1 uncultured archaeon | reverse complement strand
AATGCAGTCGCGAGGCGTTGCCATGATTGCCCCCACGACTGCCTCTGCTCCCGGCCCATACTCGGACAAGGCACGTTGCATCGTTGTACAGGCTGTTCTCCAAAACGTATCTGCAAGTTGTTCGTGCGGAGTTAGTTCCCGTGGTGTGGGGGGATATTCTTCGTATGCTTTGCCCAGTTCGCGACCTTCTTCATCCACCAGAACGGACCGTGTACCAGTACTGCCAATATCAAAGACCGCAAAGACTCGCTGACTCATGTGCTTCACCAGTTCTGTCTGACAAGTAAAAGGTCTTAGCTGCAACGCGCAATATGAATCGTCCGACAGAGAGAGTTATAGGAGTGGCCGTTTGGATACGAGCTCGATGTCCGACTACTCTGCTTGCATGGAAGTGGAGCCGCGTGTGTATCTCATACGAGGGCTCAACAAGGCCCAATTCCCAGAAGCGAACTCCCTTCTAATTGATGATGAGATTCTCACCCTTGTAGACGCCGGCTCATCTAGGGAACAGGTTGCGAGCACGATGAGAAGCCTCGGGCATAGGCCGGAGAATCTTGACAGAATCGTACTGACTCATTTCCACATCGACCACAAAGGACACGCAGAGTACTTCCGTGAGCTCTCTGGATGTGAAGTCATCTGTCATCCGCTGTCGGAGAAGGGAATCAGGACTTTCGAGGGATTGGCTAGCTATTGGGGAGTCAATGACCAGAGTATCATTGAAAAGTGGAGAACTTGGCTCCAAGGTTGGCTGCCTCATGTTACGTCGGACTACGAAATCACAGGACACTATCAGGACATGAAACCTATAACATGTGGAGAGGTCGAGCTATCACCTATGCATCTTCCGGGCCACTCTTGGGACCATACTTGTTTTGGGATAAATGGATTCGAAACATTCTTCCTTGTAGACATTGATCTCACAGACTTTGGTCCGTTCTACGGCACTGTGGTGAGTGATATCTCCGTCTTCAAGCAGTCAATCAAGAGAGTCATTGAGCTCGCTCCAAAGACTGGCATAAGTAGTCACCTGCTAGATCCAGTCACTGACAATCTGCTAGGACGTCTTGAGAGGTTTCTCAGTGTCTTTGATCGGAGAGAGGCAGATATCCTAACTAGGATCTCAGAAGGTCACGACACAATTCAGAAACTAGCCTCCCTGCCCACCATCTATCCTCGAATTCCATATGATGCAGTATTCTTCTTTGAGGAAACCATGCTTAAGAAGCACATTGAGATTCTACGTGAGAGCGGCGCCATCTACCTTGATGGAGAACGCTTGGTGATCAGTTGATAATGGTTGAGCAGAAGATTCGTGCTGCGTCCCCTATTTGTGTTTGAATTCTGGCTTTCTTTTGGATAGAAACGCATCGACACCTTCAACCATATCCTCTGTGTCAAAGGTCTTTGTGAAGACGTCCATTTCCAGTGAGAGGTTCTCTTGAAGACCCTTCTGCCAAGTATTGTTCAACGACTGCTTGGCAAGCTTGATTGCAACACCGGGCTTCAGGACAAGCTTCTTCGCAAGTTCCATCGTACCTCCCATCAGTGCATCAATTGATTCAAACACCTTGTTGACAAGACCAATTCGCATCGCTTCTTCTGCCGTCAGATGATCTCCGGTAAAGACTAGCTCCTTGGCCATCCCGAGGCCCACAAGTCGAGGTAGACGCACGGTTCCACCGTACCCGGGAATGACTCCCAGATTGATCTCCGGTTGTCCGATCTTTGCGTTTGCCGATGCGTAGCGGATATCGCATGCCATAGCGATCTCACAGCCGCCCCCAAGTGCAAAGCCATTTATCGCGGCCACAGAAGGTTTGGACATTGCTTCAATGTACTTGCAGAGCGCCTGCCCGTTCTCAACTCTCGGTCTTATTGTTTCTGAGTTCTTTCCCTTGAACTCGTTGATGTCTGCTCCCGCCGCAAAAGCCTTCTCTCCCGTACCAGTCAAGACTACTACCCTCACGCTCTCATCTTCCTCGGCCTGCTTGAACATATCTCGTAGTTTCGAAACGACTGACGTGTTGAGCGCGTTGTACTTGTCTGGACGATTGATTGTTATTGTGGCAATGCCATCAGCAACAGCATATAGCACATCTTGTTCAGACACTGTGATGTCCTCCATGATAACGACTCGTGAGGCCAAAGACTTCGTAATAAGCATTCGCAACTTGGATACCTTCGTGTAGGCGGCAACATCTGCCTAGAAGCG
Source organism: uncultured archaeon (assembly GCA_964345915.1). Classification (GTDB taxonomy): domain Archaea; phylum Asgardarchaeota; class Thorarchaeia; order Thorarchaeales; family Thorarchaeaceae; genus SMTZ1-83. Next base: position 2,883 of record CAYFTD010000216.1, on the reverse strand, counting down.
TGGAGTCCGGGCAGGACTCTGAACGAATCGGATTCTTTTTCATCCAAGAATGGAATGGTGACTACAAGGTTGTCCGAGATGAATCGAACATGGCGCATTGCCTCAGAAGAAGAAATCCTCTCAGGCAGAACTACTGACGTATATTTCAAGAGAGCTGCTGATGTGCTCAGAGCGGAGAACATCGACCCTGTCGTGCACGCTGAGGTAACGGTTTCCGGAATGCCGGCGGGTCTGGAGTGGGGCATCTTGGCCGGAGTCAATGATGCACTGAAGCTCCTCGAAGGCAAGAACGTAGACGTCTTTGGATTGACAGAAGGCACCGTATTCAGACCGCGAGACCCACTAGGGGTGAAGACTCCTGTCCTGGCAGTCGAAGGCCCGTACACAGAGTTTGCAACCCTGGAGACTCCATTGTTAGGGTTTCTTTGTCATACATCAGGAATGGTGACCAAGACAGCACATGTCAGGCTGGCTGCAGGCGACAAGAGCCTCCTATCATTCGGAGCGCGACGCACCCATCCAGCCATAGCGCCACAGGTTGGGTATGCAGCATACATCGGAGGATGTGATGGAATATCATGCATTCTAGCAGCCGAGATGTTGGGGTTGGAACCCACGGGTACGATGCCTCATGCTTTAATCATCGCAGCTGGAGACCACGTAAGAGCTTGGCAAGCTTATGACAAGCATGTTTCAAAGGACGTCTCCAGAATTGCTCTGACAGACACTTACCTGGACGAGGTTGTCGAATCAGTCCTGGCCGCTCAAAACATTGACAATCTTCAGGGTGTAAGACTCGACACCACTAGTAGTAGGAGAGGTGATTTCGTGAGGATAGTCCAAGAGGTACGATGGGAATTGGATCTTCGTGGATACCATGATGTGAAGATCTATGCAAGCGGTGGACTGAATCCAGACTCGATCAGAGAACTTCGAGATGCAGGCGTTGACGGATTCGGCGTGGGAGGCGCAATCAGCAACTCCCCTGCAATAGACTTTGCGATGGACATCGTATCCATGCAGGTTGACAATGCGTGGACTCCATCCGCAAAGCGAGGAAAGTTCTCTGGAAGGAAAACCGTCTGGAAATGTCTTGCTTGTGATGAGAATCGAGTCACCCTTCTGGGAGAGAAGGGTCCCAAGTGTGGTTGTGGGAGCAAAATGGAAAAGGCCACTACTCAGCTGATTGAGAAAGGAACACAAGTGCACCAACCACTGGCTCCAAAAGGAATCAGAAACAAGGTTTCTGAACAGATTGCGAGGATGTAGAATTGAAGTTAGACAGACTAGAACCAGGTAAGACAGCTATCCTAGTGATAGATATGCTTGTAGACTTCGTTGAGGATGATGGAGCACTAGTAGTCAAAGATGCAAAGATGTTGGTTCCCATCCAGAAGCAGATACTTGATCTTGCCCGGGAGAGAGGTGCAACCGTTGTCTATCTGACAGACAATCATATGCCAGACGATGAGGAGTTCAGGGTGTGGCCGAAGCACTCAGTCGCTGGGACACGTGGGGCACAGGTCATTGACGATTTGTCCCCCCAACAGGGAGACAGGGTCATTCCGAAGAGAAGATACTCAGGTTTCTTCGGGACAGATCTTGATCTCACGCTTAGGGAATCAGAGGTAGAGAATGTAGTCCTGATGGGAGTCCTGACAGACATCTGTGTGATGTATACATCTGCTGATGCCGCCTCAAGAGGATACAAAGTATTCGTGGTGACAGATGCAACAGCAAGCACAGGGAAGGGTAACCATAAGTTTGCACTCAACCACATGAAGAACATCCAGACCGCAACTCTAGTCGATTCTAACCAAGTTCTTGAACAATTGCTCTAGACTTTGCGAGCTTATTGGTGATCCTTTGCCACAAGATGGCGCTCTTTTCGTCAAATAGCGCGCTGAGTACCTCACGTTTATTTAGCTCTTGAGACTCGCCTTTGATGACGAAATGTCAGAGGAGATCAGGTTGGATCTTAGAACTCGACGTGAGGTTTGGAAAGACTCGCTAAGAGCAATGAAGACCTCATTGGCCACCTCCTATGATATGAGTACAGCGGTTGATGAACAGAGGAAATTCCTCAACGCCTGGCGAGAGCAGGATCTAGAGTATATCGTGTTCTCTGACTATAGACGGAATGACGGTAAGAGAAGACTTAGAGATGTTATGGAAGTGATTGATGCAGCTCTTGAGAGGATCGATAGTTGTGACACTTCGACTGCATCTCGACTCTACCTAGATACTCTGAGGACTGTGGCACTATTCTCCAAATGGGCGAGGGTTCTTGAAACCTCTGCTAAATGGTTTGGTTCTTAGAAAAGAAGATGAAGGAGGGCGTAGTGCTCTCTCCTTGGCTACACGAGCCATCTGTAAGTAATCTTCTTCTCATCTATGTGGTCGAAACCCAGCTTGAGAGGCATTCCCACCTCAGGCATCCCCATTAGGTTCGTAATGTGTGCAGTGAGCCTCAAGCCAGATGGAAACTCTCCTATGGCCACAACGTAGGGCGCCTTTGAGGATAGACTCTCAGGTGCAAAGTCAACGACTACAAACGAAACCAACTTGGCTTCAGTTTCTGTAAACTCTTTGAACTCGGTGAGACTAAGGCAATTCTGACAGTGCTGCCTTGGGGGAAGGAACTCAGCTTTGCAGGATGTACAGACGCTCTTCATGACTTTCTCCTGTTCGAGGTGCCCGAGCCACTCGGAGTACCAGGGTGTTATGGCCTTGTCTGTTGCATATCCGAGATAGAGTTCTTTCTTCTCCGTCACTAGAATCCCCTCTCAAAGATGAAGACGTTGACGAACTGGCCACTCTGACCAACGTTGTGTGCCAAGCCATATTGCACGTCCTTGATCTGACGAGATGAGTTCTCCGCCT
>CAYFTD010000215.1:0-3601 GCA_964345915.1 uncultured archaeon | reverse complement strand
CATGATCGAAATCACAGGTATGCCAAGGAACTTCCATGCTCCACTGCGTTCCCATAATGTCGGCCTGTAGTACGGCAAAGCCACTTCTGCCCAAGAGAACTGCAACCTAACGAAGGTGTACGTGAACGCGATACCGATGGCCAATGACACATCGTACCAAAGTGCCAGTATGACAATAGCCGCCTGGATTATGGTTGAGAAGTATAGGGCGTAGTCTGGTACATGGTACTTCGGATGTATGTGCGCCATGAGCTCGGGACCCATTCGATCCATAGCCATTGCGTGGAATGGCCGCGTCACCCACGTAGCGTTCGCCGGCCCATCAAGTGTTATTGTTAACAAGGGCATTGAAATGATGAGCCAAGAAAGTGGATTGGCACCAAGAACGACCGCAGCATAGTTGCCGACGCCTGGGTATATTATCGAAGTAGCAGTAGGGGCCGCTATCCATCCAGCGAGTATGCTCTCGTTCAGGAAGCCTCCCATGCTAGTTTCAAGAGCAAATGCTGTAAGCAGGAAGAAACCGCCAATCCCGAGGGCACCACCAATGTTACTGATTGGTATGTTCTTGCTCGGTTGCGAAACCTCTCCCGCCACGGTCATGACAAGATAAGGCCACATTATGCCCACCGCCGTCGACAAGGCTGCGGATATGCCCGCGATCGTCATTGTCGTGTAGTCGGATAATGTTTGTCCCGCCCCTGCCAGGAAGGTTGCCGCATCGGTTTGGATGGCTGCATACTGTCCAGCTCCAAATACGGCATCCCATACTGGTGCAGTCATTGGCGTCATAATCAAGAGTATATCAGCGATTAGCAGCGAAATTAGGGTGACAAGCCCTAGGACAATTGTAAACTGACCCCAGTGCTTCACTCTGATGTATGCAGGAATGAATCCAATGACCACGACAATCATGGCAACAGTTACGAGCCAAAAGATGTCGTTTTGTAGCGCTAAGCCGGCGTTTATGAGATTAGTGTCATTGACAGCGTTGCCAATAACAACGATTCCTCCAGCGGTTATCTTCGTTGCGAAGAATATCCCAGACCCACGGAAGATCGGGTTCGAGATTACGCTTCTCCATCCTTCCATCGAACCGAATATTGGGTTCAGTCCTCTTCCTGTGAAGTGGTACGCAGCACCCGATCTGGGCATTGCAAGCATCAGGGCAGCTAGCCCGACGCCTTCGAACAGGACAACGAATGCACCAATACCGAACGTCGGTACGAGAAGGGCGCCTGGAAACCACGTCGAAAGTTGCGGAATTATGAAGTGGAAGTAGGCACCACATGTCAATGCGATTGGAAGGATCAATGCGAAAGCAGTTCCAACCTCCTTGACAAGTCCGGAGCTTTCTCGGACGAAAAGTAATTGTTCGTCGCTCATATGTTATTATCTCCTCTCTAGTTAGAACTCACGAGTACATTGGTTTCTCATTGTACCGTCGTGATAGCGTTTTGAAGGAACAATCTCCTACTTAAGTTCTTGGCCAAGCCAAGATTCAAAGCTAAGCTTTAACGACAATCACTTGCCACCACTATTGAGGGTGGTTTTCCTCCCGCTTTACAAATGGAGGGTGCGAGTTCACAAAGGGAAACACTGAAACAAAGGTATACTTGAACACCAGGAGTGATAGCAGAGTTCTTGTAGCTCTAGACAATGCGCAATCCTGGATTTGAAACTTTGAAGATATGTAGATGGTGCGCAGTATAATTGATACAGCGATGGCACGTTAAAGCAGGCTCGGTAAACTACTGACCGTAACGTAACTTATTAAAGACGCCTAGACCGTACCACTTCAGTTCTATGTCTGGAATAGGGAGGCGAATTCTTAGATGGACGGAAAATACGGACCTATACTTGACGACTTTCTTGGCGAGGCTTTGAGGATCGAGAGTGCCGCTAATGAGAATGGAATACCACTTCGGATAATCGGTTGTCTTGCTTTCAGGATCAAGAGTCCTCAATACGCAGAGCTGCACAAGAGTCTAGGCCGTGAAGTGACTGACATTGACTTCGTCAGCTACGTCAAGCACCAACGAAAAGCGATTAACCTGTTTCGAGATGATCTTGGATATCATTGGGTTCCCCCGGGTTTTGCAAGAGCGACAACTCTGAGAGACCTTTTCGTTGACATGGAACGAAAGAGGAAGATTGATGTCTTCTATGACCACCTGGATTTCTGCCACAAGATAGATTTCAAGAAGAAGAAACGACTGGATGTTGACCGCCCAACAATATCGCTGGCAGACCTTGTTCTTGAGAAGATGCAGATTGTGGAGATAACTGCGAAGGATTTCAAGGACGTGGTCATCACCTTCCTGGCACACGACATCAGCGAAGACTTCGATGACACACAAGTCAACGGTCGGTATATCGCAGATCTTCTGTCTGATGATTGGGGTTTCTATTACACAACTACGACCAACATCGACAAGTTCGTCAACTTTGTGCCGACACTGGACCTGCTTACTCAAGAGCAAAAGGACCTAGTAGTTTCTCGAGCGGAGAAGCTCCGTCAGCTAATCGAGGACGCGCCGAAATCGCGACGTTGGCGGAATCGAGCCAAGGTTGGTTCGAAGAAACGTTGGTATAAAGTCGTACACGCCATGGACGAGCATGAAGAAGAATCTTGAGTTTCTCATAATCGACAACGACTGAGCGTGATTTGTCATGGAATTGTCAAAGCAGAATGCGTATGACATGCTAACCGGTGTTGGGATTCTGGGTACAGGTGGGGGCGGAGATCCAGTAAGCTTCGGAAGACCTATGGTAGACTGGGACTACCAGAAAGGCCGAGTCTACGAGTTGACTGACCCTTCAGAAGTCAATGATGATGCCTTCATTGTCTGCGGAGGGTACATGGGGTCTGTGAAGGCTTTCACATCAATTGGTGACATGCTGGAGGCATGGGAAACCAGATATGAGCTCCATGAGGCAATGAAGATCTCTGAGAGAATCACGGGGAAGAAGGTGGATCATCTTGTACCTTTCGAGTTGGGTGGTACTAATACCACAGTCATGCTCTCTCTGGCTTCGAGGGCGAACATAACAACTGTTGACGGTGATGGACTTGGTCGTTCTGCCCCTGAAACACAAATGATCACGTTCGTAGGTTATGGAATCCAGCTGTGTCCAATGCCCGTCGTGACCAAGAATGGCAGCATCGTGATAGTAGACAAGACAACAACTCCTGCGTTAGCTGATGAGATTGGCAGATTCGCAGTAGTGCAGGATGGTGGAGCAGGAGCCAATAACCACTACTACCAATCGGGTGCACAGCTGAAGAAGGCAGTGATTCCAAATAGCATCTCAAAGTCGATCGAGCTTGGTGAGGCAATTCGAGATGCTAACGAGAGCAGCAAAGATCCTATTGACGCCTTCATGGATGTCACGGGTGGACAACTGCTCACAAGAGGCAAAGTGGAAGAAGTAAAAGGTGAGGACCGAGCTGGTCACTGGCACGTGTTGGTCAGAATCAAGCCACAGAGTCTTGAAGGGAGATTCGAGGTTGTGGTTAAGAATGAGTACATGATGGCCTTATACAATGGCGAGCCGGTCGTGATGTTTCCTGACCTTATTTGCATGCACTATCCCGATA
>CAYFTD010000214.1:0-2634 GCA_964345915.1 uncultured archaeon | reverse complement strand
ACAGGCACCAAGTCCGTCACAGAAGGTCTCAGAAACCAGTTTCGCTTTCCCATCAATGATTTGCAGAGCACCCTCGGCACAGCTCGGGACACACAGTCCGCACCCTGTGCATTTGTCTTCGTCAATCATAATCATAAGTCGTTTTACCATTATTAGTCACACTTCCATTATGTACAAAACTGTTATAAGGATAGTAGTTACTAATTGGATAGTGTCTATCATGCAAGTAACAAAGCGTTCTAAGCAAGATGTAGAGAACTGTCCGGTGTTCATCGCATCCAACATTCTGGGGAAGCGTTGGACTCTTCTGATACTCCAGACGCTAATGACTCATGATGCGGCCGTGGGGTTGAGATTTGGGCAGATACAGAGACATCTTGACTGGGTGAGCCCAAAGGTACTGACACAGAGACTGCGAGAACTTGAGGATGAGATGATCATTACCAGGGAAGTCGATGCATCTTCAATCCCTGCGAAGGTTTCCTATTCTCTCACAGATAAGGGCCAGGACCTAAGAGGGATCATTCAACTCATGCAGAACTGGGGGAGGAAGTACGGAGGCGAAGCCACAGCTGGTTGCTTGGGAGAGGGTCTCGACGTCTGTAGTTCTTGCCCAGAAGAAGCCTAGTTGTCAGAAGCTTCCTGACTGTTTAGAATAAGCCAGACCAGCTCTTCCTCAATACTCCGTGTATTTCGAGGCTTAGTCTTGATTCGACCAATCTCTTCGCCTGATGTCTTGAAGACGATTATGGTTGGGCTGCTTGTGATATCGCAGGTTTCTACCTCGGTTGGACTCGGAGGGACTGCCCAATTCACATCAGATCCGTAAGGTGCCCTAGTCATTCCTCCTAGTGCCCTAACCTTGAAGTCGAGCTCCTGCTCAAGCAGTGAAAGCACTGGGATTGCCCTTCTAGAATCGCCACACCAATCTGCAAAGAGGGCCACCACTTCATACTCGCCGACAAGCTCCCTCAATTTGTCAACGGCCACTTTGTTCAATCTGTAGTGATCTCTCTGTCTGATGAATCCGCCTCTGTAGGTAGGCGTCATGTTGTCAATGTACTCGGTGCAGCTTGGTGCATCCTCAGTAATCTCGCTTAGCAAGGCCATATGTTTCACTTACCGTTTCTGATGTCAGCATTGCACGATTGTTTGTTGCTCCTGCTTGTTGGTACACCTATGATGTTTCCGGTTTCGTTACTGGTCACAGGTGTCCCAACTCAAGTCGTACAATAGATGCTTAACAATAGTGAAGAATCTTTCCTTATAACTGTTGTCGCAGGGGCTAACGAATCGAGCGCTTCCAGGGTGTTCAACTCTTCGAACAATGTGTTCAATGGTTAGTATATTATCCAAATTCGGAGTAAATTGAAATGGTGAATCATAGTTGAAAGATTACAATTCAAGTATTGGCAGGACGGTGCTTGTTCCTGTTGTCCTGGCAGTGATTGTTGTCGCAGGCTTTGCAGCAACCATTTTCTGGTTCCCCGGTGGTATTGGTCCTACGACCACAACTACGACCACTACCACAACCACCACCACAAACGGAGGGGGCCAAGGATATGGCCCTCTGGCCGCCACATACCTAAACAGTAGACGCGAAGATGTCGTATTCTTCTGGATGAGCAATTCGACATTTGTCAATGTGGATCTATCAGACTTCTATGGCCAACAGCATGCTGGTGCGTTTGTTGATGGAGTCAAAATGGTGCGGAATGGTACCGACAATTATGTGATTCAGGTCTTATTCAGTCCGTGGGCTCCTGATAACATAGGAAATGCATCCGTTTCGCCATCCGAATGGTTTGCTGTCAGTGGATCACTCATTGACGACGGGATAGCGCAGATGGCAGATGCCATATCACATCCAACTGACTGGCCTCAGACTTGGCCCATTGACTTCTATGTGCATGTCTTCTTTGAGGACCTGACGTTCTTCTACATGGGCTTTACACCTTCAGACAACTTTGTGTACATTTGCAACGGTACATGGACCGGCGGATACACTCCTAATGGCTGGCCTGTGACCTCGAGCTACAATGATGGATACTGGCTCCTAGAGGACGGACTTCTAGAGACTCCGATCTCTCAGTTCTTCTCTATCATAACGAACAATGTAGTCTACCCGGAGTGATGACAGTCTTACTTAGACCGACACTTAGATGTGATGGGAGGTGTACTTCCTCCCATCCAATTTCTCGAGGATAGCGAGTTGAATCGCGAAGAGTACAGAGAAAACATAGAAGAGCTCCTCAGAGGTCGAACTATGTCTGTATATTCGCTTCTCCTAACACAGGATCAATTGGGTGTCAGAGAGATTCAGAGACAGCTCGGTTTCTCCAGCCCAAGTCTCTCGCTGCATCATCTGAAGAAACTGGAGGATGCCGGACTTGTGAGTAAGAATCAGCACGGAGAGTATTCTGTGGCAAGAACAGTTCGCGTGGGGTCTCTGACTCTCTTTGTGAGGATTGGAAAGAGGTTCCTTCCTCGGTTTCTCTTTCTTGGCACGCTTCTCATTGGAATGCTATTGGTCTACCTGGCATTCTTCTGTTCTTGGCCGCTCGCCACTCAAGATATCATGTACATTGCAATGAGTGGAGTTGCAATCGCACTCTCACTATACGAGGGTTACAG
>CAYFTD010000213.1:0-5263 GCA_964345915.1 uncultured archaeon | reverse complement strand
GGCAGAACTCTATGGCATCTCTGGAGTTGGAGTTGACAAATCCCCATATTGCATTCGGGACTGCAAAGAGAAGCTTAGCAAGCGAATGCCAGAAGCCAATCTAGAGTTGCTTGAGATGGATGGAGCAGACTATCGACTAGACTCTCCTGAATCATTTGACCTTGCCATGTGTCTTGGGGCCAGTTGGGTCTTTGCGGGCCATCGAGGTACGCTACGAGCGCTCAACAGTATGACCAAGCCTGGTGGACTCATCGTGGCTGGTGAACCTTACTGGCTTAAGGAGCCCGGCGAGGACTACCTGCAAGCTAGCGGAATGAAGCGTGCAGACTATTTTACTCATCACGAGAACGTTCTGGTTGGAGAGGAAGAAGGGCTGAGGTGTGTCTACACAATTGCTTCTAACGTCGACGATTGGGACCATTACGAAACCCTTCAGTTATGGGCAATTGACGACTATGTCCGTTCAAATCCTGAGGATCCCGATAATGCAGAGCTATTGAAACGAGGCGCCAGTCAGAGAGAACAATACTTGAAGTGGGGAAGGGATACTCTCAACTGGGCAATCTACGTGTTTAGGAAACCGAAGAGTTGACCATGAATCTCTTATGCAACCAATGAATGAAGAATCTCCATCTAATCTGAAGATACACATCTTCGGGATAAGTGATACAAATGGAGGAGATACGTGAAGACCTAGCTTCTGAGGGATTGACTCCGAGAAAGCTGGTAAGGCTCATCCTCTATGCTATTTCCCTGGCAATGGGTGTCACAATCATCATACTGCCGATGGTTGGTCAACCAGTTGACCTATCAATGGCAGGGATTGCTCTGGCCTGCCTCGGTATTGCAGGTTTGGATCAGGTCACAGGCTAATGACCAATTGGACCCGTGCCGCTCGCACGGAGTCCCCTTCTTTTTCTTATTCTTCTTGAGGACGCCTTGTTGGGTCGCAATTCACTATAGCCTTCGAGGAGAAATACGCCTGCTGAAGAGCTATCGGCCATATTGCCTTGTGTAATGTTCTTCATCTTGAACGACCTCAAGTTCATTGTTGTCAGGATCAAGGAAGTCTGCGACTATGCTTCCCCAGGGCATGACCGTGGGTTCCTGTGTGAACTGAACTCCATGGCCTTTCAATCGCTCACAGAGAGCATAGATGTCATCTGTATCGAAGACTACACCGGTCCGCGTTCTCTTTCTCGCTTTCTTGCCAGTTGCATGCAGACCTATTTTGGCCAATGGCTCATCCGGACCGACCTCAACATGGTTGAAAGCTCTGGCATCCAATGCTAGTGGAAGCCCCAGAACGTTATGATAGAATTCGACAGCTTTGTCCAAGTCTGATACTTCAACCATCGTCAACCAAAGACGAGTAATTCTCCCAGCTCCTGCCTTCATCCTCTTCATCTCCACTGCTTTCGGCTAAGGTCTTACTTCTTCTTACGTTTCTTCGAGTCGAACTCCTTATTCTGCTTCTCTTCATCGTCCATGGCTTGTTGCAGCCCGAGCAGACCCATTAGGACCGCATCGTCTTCTTCGTTTCTTTGTGGCAAACGTTGAATCTTGGCTTCTGAGTCCAGAGTCTGCTTCTCTCCAGCAAGCTTCATTTTCTCCAGGGTTTCGATCTCCTCAGACGACATCTCAGGCCGCCACGGTTCAGCCAGTCGCATCTCCAGATTCTCACAGATCGCTGGCTCAGGCCACGCGCCAGGGTCATACAGGAGGTACTCTTCAAACTCAGTGGGTTTCTCTTGAATACACGCGCGAACAGCGTCTTTGACGTTCTCCGGCAGCATTCCAAAAGGAGGATCGTCTTCTCTGATTAGATTCACGATTCTGACTTGCTTGCGGAACCTCTCTATTGCATCAAGAGATATGTTGGCCAGATAGGGGGTTTGAGCAGTTGCGCCGATGATGGTTCTTCTCTTGTCTTCTGCTACGCCATTCTCAACAAGGCAGCGAAGCGCTTCTGCAGGGTTATGCCCTTGGGCCTCGCGCCAGCAGAGAACGATGAACCTGATGTTCGGATTCGCCACAATATTGGCCACAATCTTCTCGATACCAAGGTTCTCAGTCTGAAGTGTCCCTGCTAGGGCGGCCCCTGCGTCGACGGCGGCCGTCGCCAATTGGGACAACTCAGACGGAATCTTCTCATCGTCAGAATCCAAAATCGCGACAACAGCCACTGGTGAGTAGTCGTTGCCCCGTAAGTATCGACCCTCTTCTGGCGGATACTCTGCCGGTGGTTCTACTTTCAGCATGTCATAACCGGTGACTGAAATGGCCTGCTCTGGACATTTGATTGCACAGGCTCCACATGCAGAACAACTTTCAATATCAACAACCCTGGCAACCTCATTACTGTCTACCACTTCTAGGCCCAGCACATTGGACGGGCAAGCATCGACACAAGTTCCGCATGCGTTGAATCTCGTTCTATCTACCTCAACAGCAACCAATGACTGTCACCATTAATTCAAACAGAGAATTGCTAACCGGGCAGGACACAAGAATCTGCCTCTTTACATTCAGTCGGCCTCAGCAGTCGAGGACGATGACGAAATGGCCATAGTTCCAGTCAAGGAACAGAGAAGATGGAGAAACACTCTAAGGGTGCAAGAGCCAGATTCCACGAGAATGAGCTTAAGAGTGCGCGGCCTACTGGCAATAGTCTAGCCAACTGTAATGTCAAAGACTCGATAATCCCAGCATTCTCGTTCAAGAACTCGGAGAACGCCTGCGAAGTTCTTCAAAGCCCATAAGAATATTCTTTCCCGGTCTTTAAGACTCTTCTAAGCGTGCTAAGTTCGTGCAATCCCATTGGGACCAGTGCAGCTACCATGAGAAAAGCCCCTATCCAGACGAAGGATATGAGTGGTAGCACCTTTGTATGAATCGTCATTACATAAACGTCAGGAGCTAAGGTTGTGAATCCGCTCACCGCTATGAATACGTCTCTCAACCCATTTGAATGCACAAAGATCCCATGTGTCATCAACTGCCATATAGGGTGTCCTTCGATTCTGGCAGAACCCGTCCCGACTGCCGTCCCCGCCTCTGTGATTTCAAAGGTGACAATCATACTGTAATCGTTATCGTTGAGGTAGTATTCGATTTCAATATCCTCCACTCTAATACTTATACCTGGAGCGATAACACGAGATTCGCCCAGTTCATAGCTCAATGACGTTTCGTAGGAAACATTCTCACTATAGAAAACGCCAAGGAGCAGGATCACTAAACCAAGGTGCAGCACAAGTCGTCCAAACCTTCTTCTCGAGAATCGCTCATGTTTCTTTCTCGTAACAAATCGAATGAGAGTCACTGATAGATAGAGAATTGCTCCAATCGTCAGAGGTATCAGAGAATTGGCCAGCCAGAAGCTTGTTGGAAACGCTAGAATCCCGTTGGTTAATGTCAAAACACCAAGAATCCCACCCACTACATACAGGATAATAAGAATGGACCCCTTTGCCCAATTTGAAATAGAGTTGTTCGTTATACAGAAATATGACGAAGATATGAGCAATGCAGAACCAACATAGAAACCTGTTCTGAAGAATTGTGCCCCAACAGCCACCATATTCTCATCTAATCCGAGCGGCTCTAAGATTGTCAATCTAACGTTTATCGCGGCTGGAAGAATCACTCCAACTAGTGAGAAAGCCGCAATGATACAAATGCCTGCCAACGCAACCTTGATTGAGAAGTTGCTAACGTTAGTGATGGAGAAGGAGAATGATTCGTTATCATCTTCTTCCTCCAACCCAGTATAGCCCGCGACAGCACTAATGGTAACAGCAAATATGAATGTGCTCAACAGTATGACTAACATGGTCCAACTTGCTATCGATTCAGAAAAACCATGTACGGTACTGAGAACTCCACTCCTCGTGACCCAAGAAGCAAACAATACTGAAACATATGTGAAAACTAGGAATGAGTCCCTAAGAACATCATTCTCCCTGAGTACCGCTTTAGCGTGATAGTATGCCGTTATTAGGAGCCATGGGACCAGGGACGTCGTTTCTACTGGATCCCATGACCAATAGCCTCCCCAGCCAAGCACCAAGTATGCCCAATAGCCCCCTACAGTAAGTCCTATCGAGAGCATTATCCAAGCTAACACGGTAGTAAGGCGGACGTATGATCCCATCACTGGAAAGGTGTTTCTATTTCTTACTTCTGACTCGACTGTGAATCCAGCCAGTTTGACTGAAAATGGGATCAGCGTCAGTGCATAGCCGATGAAGACAACTGGGGGGTGTATCAGACTCCAAAACGTTCGCAGCAGCGGGTTCAACCCAAGGCCATCAGCTCGAAAAACAGTTTCAGACATCTTGAACGGATCGGTAGCAACAGTATTCATTATGAGAAGAACTGTCATGAGTATGGCTATGAGAGAAGCACGCCGTACCATCTTATCATTCATATGTTTCCGCATGAACACTCGGAACCCAAGGTAAAACGTGAATGAAAGCATAGTCCAGAACACCATCGAACCAGCCTGCCCAGCCCATATCGCGGATATCTTAAGCATCAAGTCTGATCCTGTGTCCGTGGTGAAATAGACGTAGTCATATCGAAAGTCGTTACTGAAGATGAGGAATGTCATCCAGAACAACGCGACGACTGAGAAGATCCAACCTGCAGCCGCCATTAAAAGGGAGGCAGACTCATACCTTGAGATGCGTGTTCTCAGGGTCAAGATAATGATGTCTATTATTCCTGCGAATATAGCCAAATACAGCACCACTGTTCCAAATTCCATCGGACTTTCCTCCTTGTCTATGTCTTCAGCCGGGTCTTCTCTTCTGTGGAGAATTGTCTTTCTCTTCTCTTTGATGCCGTTCGCTATGGATTCCTCAGTGAGATTCCACTATAATGCCAGAGGTCAGGAGGTCTTGATTATCTCACGGATTGATTCATCAAATGAAAGGGCTACCATCTCCAAATGAACTGGTAAGATTCTCTTCCTTACGATGGCCGAGCACAAACTCCGGCCTACTTAAATATATCGGGTAAGATATATCACTACAGATTGGCAATGTCATGTAACGCCACAATAATGGTGAGTGTCAATATCAAAAAAAGGAAGGAATCTGTCGAGGATCAACAGCTTCATTTCTAGTTCGATTATTCATCCATTAACAATTCGCACTTGACTGATAGAAAGAAGTCTGTGGCGAACTGGAGGGGCAGCCTTATTACACCGGGCCGGGCTCCCCCATGGAACCGGCTGCATGAGTGGGCATAGGTGACG
>CAYFTD010000212.1:0-5875 GCA_964345915.1 uncultured archaeon | reverse complement strand
CTTGCGGTCAGCATCCAGTACATGTGGCAGCATGTGAAGATATACGGTTTCGACCATGTGGCAGTTGGAGACGAACTGAAGAAGATCGCTATTCAAGAGATGATACATGCTGAGGAGATTGCCGAGCGTATCGACTATCTGGGTGGGGATCCTACAACGATTCCAGCAACGATCAAAATCGGCAAGACTCCAGAAGAGATGATTGGCATCGATAAGGAAGCGGAAGAAGGTGCCATTGCTCTCTATAAGACCATTATTGACAAAGCAGCAGAAGAGAAGGACTACGTGACAAAGAGGCTATTTGAGGGCATCTTGGCTGAAGAGGAAGACCATCACAATACGTTTCGGACACTTCTGGAGAAGTAAAGGTATCTTCACTTCACAAATGCTGCTAATTGGTGATAGACCACTCGAGCCAATGAGTGGTCCGCTCGATAATGCAGCGAGGGTATCAGTCTTTGTTGAGATGGAGTAAATCGCTCGTACAGTGAGAGCAGACTGTCCCCTCGTAGTTTCGATGTTCAGGAAACAGAGATTCTTCATATGGAGGACTATGTGTTGGCGACCAGAGTTGTTCTGCTCGGAACAGGCACGCCCATTCCGAATCCAAAGAGGTCTGGACCCTCAGTTGCTGTCATTGTTGGTGAATCGGTGTACTTAGTCGATTTCGGTCCAGGGGTTGTAAGACGCGCTGTGGAAGCAGGTCTGAAACCTGCAAAGCTCATGCGTGCCTTTCTCACACATCTTCATTCTGATCATACAGCCGGATATCCAGATCTCATCCTCACACCAGCCGTGGTCGGTCGCAAGGTGGCGCTAGACGTATTTGGCCCACCAGGCCTACAATCAATGACAAACCATATCCTTGCGGCTTATGAGGAGGACCTCCGAGAGAGAATCAACGGACTGGAGCCAGCTGTTTCGGAGGGTTTCGTGGTGAATGCGCATGAGTTCTCAGGGGATGACCCCGGGCTTGTATATCAAAATAGCCAAGTTTCCGTGGAGGCGTTCGCTGTCCTACATGGTTCTTGGCCAGCCTATGGATACAGGTTCTCTACACCCGATAAGACCATAGTGATATCAGGTGATACAGCTCCCTCACCAAGAGTCATTGAGATGGCCAGAGGTTGTGATGTTCTCGTGCACGAGGTCTACTCAGCAGTGTCATTGAAGACACGACCTGCAGAATGGATAGAGTACCATACCTCAATGCATACCTCCTCTCATGAGTTGGCTGATATTGCATCGCAAGCTAGACCAGGACTTCTCGTACTATACCATCAACTGAATTGGGGAAGTACAGATGAGGAGTTGCTCACAGAAGTCAAAGAGAGATATGATGGAAGTGTTGTTTCCGGGAGCGACTTAGATTCATTCTAGATTCAGAAATCGAGTCTGATGATGAGGTGTAGTTTGGTAGATTGGCGAACCTTTATCTGTGCATCACAAGCGTAAGCCGTGGCCCGTTGTTTGGACGAAGAACTGAGTTTGAGACAGCAACATTGACCGACCTGGAAACATCCACAGCACACAGAGAAGCGCCATCGACGCGCGTAACTGGAAAGATCCTGAATCTTGGAGTCTTGACACTTCTCACAATAACGGCTGCGGCCATCCTTCACGTGAACCAACCCGAGTTCATCCTTGATCGATTCGCGGGAATCACGGAGTTTGAGTACTCGCTCTTTGACAGTGTGCTCTACTTGTCCTATCTGTTGTTTGGCTTGTTGACAGGAGCTCTCTCTGACAGATGGGCGAAACGACGTGTCTTCGTGCTCGTAGGGGCTGCCGGTTCAATTCTCTTCTACTGGATGATGACAACCACACTCATCTATCCACTCCTACTGGTCTACAGGTTTGTCCAAGGGGCCTTCACAGTAATGGCTTGGCAGACGTTCATGACTCTGGCTATCGACTTCTCTGGTCCTCACGATCGCGGGAAGAACATGGGTGTTTTCGGAGCGTTTCTTGCTCTTGCCATGGGATTGGGACCGGCAATAGGTGGAGTCATCGCCAGCTATGGTGTGTTCATGCCCTACTACACCGCAGTTGTTCTAAACGCGGCTGTGCTTGTCATAGCATTCTTCGCTCTAAGAAACCCACCTATCACCAAGCAGAGGCCCAGTCTGTCACGTAGCCTTGCCATTGCAAGACGCCATCCAAAACTCACAATCCCTGTCGTATTCAACTTCCTTGACAGACTTCACATCGGATTCATCCTTACGGCACTGCCACTGTTTCTATCGTCTGTGCTTGGTCTCTCAGAGTCACTTAGAGGACTATCACTTGCCGTATTTGCAATGCCCTTCATAGTATTGCAGTACCCCATGGGGAAACTCTCAGACAAGTACGGAAGATACGCGCCGCTAGTCTTAGGTAGCGTTGGTTTTGGTTTGGTATTGTCGAGTCTGGGATATATCGGGGCCTTGGGGTTCGCCGCCTTGCTCCTAATGCTTGCAGTGTTGGGCTTCTTCTCCGGTGTGACTGCACCGCCTTCCATGGCTTTGGTGGGAGACATTGTTGAGCCGGAAGACTCTGCTATGGCCATGGGCTTCTTCAATTTCATGGGCAACCTCGGCATCACCATAGGTCCACTTGTCTTTGGATTCATGGTGCTTGTCGCTGACTTCGTGACCGCCTTCGCAGTAGCGGGACTTCTGGAACTGTTGACCTTGGGGCTGAACGTTGTCCTAATCAAAGCCGTTTTCCACGAGAACATCATTTGAGCGGTCGGCTTCTCCCGGTGCCTTCTTTGCACCTGTATAGGGATCTAGTCCAGCAAGGACTGTGAGTATCAGTATTGTCAGAGGTTGCGATAGGAGAAGGAGCAGCTTGTCAAGCTCTTTCTCTTTCCGATTCTCACTGGCCACCTTTCATCGACTCCAGTTCCTCTACCTTCTTGATGACCGTGTCTGCAAGAATGAGGGTACAGGGAATGATGAATATCGTAATCATGATTATTGCGACTCCAGGCGCAGATATCCATGGCATAACTCCTGTGCTCACTAAGAGCAGATAGGTCACAGGGAGGATAACGGAGATTACAGCAAAACCCGTAAGCGCCAAGAAATTCCCTCTATTGGGAGAACGCAGGAGAAACCAGCTCTCAGAGATGAAGAGGAGAACAGAAAGGCCAAGGTCATATTTCCTTGCGAGTTGTATCAGTTTGTTTACAGAACTCACTGCTAGACCAATACTGAGTGCGAATGAAACAAACGCAACAACAAAGCCAAGCTGATTTCCGAATGATGCTGTAATCCACATCCCGATGCTACTGAAGGCTATGACTGCAGCGCCAAGACCAGACCCCAACTGAGCCTTGAACAGCTGAAGTTCTTCTCGTGGTGTCATAGACAGGGCAGCAGAGAGCACACCGTACCTGTCAACCCTAGGCTCTTCTCGGACTTGGTCAATGAGGACTAATGCTTTCCTTCCTAAGTCGGTAATTCTATACTCACCGTTAGCGCTTTCTATCAATCCTGCTTCCCCTAGCTCCTTGAGATGATAATTGAACGTGCCGCTCTCAAGGGACGGGTCAAGACCCAAGACCTGCATCATCTGGGTGTATGAAGCGCTCCCCTTCGTTGCAATCAACTGGATAATCTTTCTTCTTGTGGAGTTTGAAAGTGCCTTCAACACCCCTTCATCGTATTCTCGTGAGGACTTCATTGCTCAAATCATGTAAGACTTCGGCTTTTGATTATTTAAGCAGTTTTCACGGGATTTCTCGACAGACCACTTGAAACACTGCAGAGAAGCCAGTGCTGTGGAGAATGTCAGACTTGACACCTCAGATATACAGACTTATGGTCGCATTGCTCGCTATGTCGAGAAAGGAGGCGATTCCTGTCACCTTGTCTACCTCCTCGATGAGCTCATCCTGATGAATGTCAAGAAGCGTCATTGTAGTCACACACGCATAGATCTTCATTCCCAATCGCTTCGCATCCTTGATCTGGTGTGAAATGGGGTAGATGATTCCCAAGGTAAGTCCATTCTCTACAATTTCTAGAATCTCACTGTCTGTTTCCTCTCCCAGAATGTCGGTGTTGTTTCTCGCGAGCCTCTTGAGGGCTCCGTAGGTGAAGAGCGTGTGCACCTCCATGCCCATAGATAACGCCGCCTTGGCAATGATGAGGCCATACCCGACTTTGTCATATGCTGCACTATGGAAGATCATAGCCAGACTATCACTTCTTTCGGATTCACTGTCATTCAAGTGACCACCTCGGCCAAAGACAACAAAGACCCTGGTCTTATGACTTTGAGTGTTCAGTCACATAGTATGGTACAAGAGAGACAATCGTGGTACACAATCGCTCGGATAGTACACGTGTAGATTGCAAGTGGTGATTAGTAGCGACGTACAGGCCAGTCTTTCTATTAACGCCGCTTCCGTTCTGAAGCCCATTCCATCAGTGGGACAATAAGACGTCGAAGATTCTTCCCATCCTCTGTCAGCGAGTACTCAACCCGTGGAGGTATCTCAGCAAAGGCGTTTCTAACAATGAGCCGTTCCAATTCCAGGTCCCTGAGTCTTTGTGCGAGGCTACTTGGGCTTATACCTTTGAGAATAGTCTGAATCTCATTGAACCGTATATTTCCATGATTTCCGATGACGGTAACTATCTGCAGAGTCCATTTTCTGCTGATTGTTTCTATGACGCCCTCGAGTGGACAAAGACATATTCCCTCAACTATCTCTTCGCTGCACGTCGCATTACTATCTGAATTCATACTGGCTTCCAACCCCAGTAGCTACTTCTATACTACGAACTTTGTAGTTTAAATACTTCGGTTCTTATAGTATGCTTACGGTTCACATAACTTCCCAATGACTGTTGACATGGAGGTGAAAACAGAATGTGCAAAGAATGCCTACATGAAGAGAAGAAAGACGATAAGGCAAGACGAAAGAAGCCGAGAAAGCCAAGCACTCAAGCGAAGTAGCTTCACCACACAGGAGTTCAGTCATACTCGATAATTCGATAATGCTCTCTGCGGTCTAGGAAACTTCGCCTTTCGTAGCACGAGTGAGATACGCTTTGGCACCGCCTTCATGAATCCTTGATTCGAAGATCGTTTCCCGAATATAGTCAATTGTGAAGTGCGGTTCCAGCGTCTTTCTAATCTCCGCTTTCGACACTCTTCTTGGGCCCCGACCTGGTGGTTCCTTGTCGGAGAAACACAACATATAGTATACCCCGTCAGGCTTCAGCACTCTTTTGATCTGTCTGACAAACTCATTCAGATTCTGAGGGTGAATAGAATGAAACAGACCAGAGTCGATGATGTGGTCGAATTCACCTTCCATGAAGTACCGTTGAAGATTCAGAACATCCCCAACTACGAACTCAACTTCGACATTGCGCTCTATTGCACGGTTTCGTGAAATTCTAACAGCCTCCGGAGTGAAATCGATACCCACTGCTGAGAATCCGTTCTTTGCAAGAAATATGATGTTCTCTCCAGGTCCAGACCCAATGTCGAGGACTCTTGATGGTCTTAGTTCTCCACGGTCGACAAGCTCAACGAAGGCCTGTTGGGGATGACCGACATCCCAAGGTGGAACTGACAAATATGAATCGCCCCAAGTGCTCAATTCAGCCACATCATTAGGTTATGTAATTATAGTTAACTACTATGTGCTAGATGCAATCTTGAGCAAGATGTATCAGAAATCAGATCACGAAGTGGTGGCTCCGCCGCAAGACGACTGGGATCATTGTACAGAGTGTATGCCTACATTATGGCTATCGGGAAGCTTATATGCAATCATTAACTATAGTTAAGCAATTGGTGTGAATCATGCCTGGTACTAGGTTTGCAGTCCCGAAACCCAAGAATGAACCGGTTTTAGGCTATCTCTCTCGGA
>CAYFTD010000211.1:0-5209 GCA_964345915.1 uncultured archaeon | reverse complement strand
GGATGAATTGCTGAGCGAGTATGACAGACAGTATGACGAAGGTGCATCTTCCAACGTTGACTTTCGTCAGCTTGCGGGTACGTCACGTGACTCAGACTACTGGAAGAGTCTATTGGAGAAGAAGACGCAAGACACTGTGCATGACGCGGATGCAAGGTCCTCTCCCTCTGACTACTTACGACAGATGATAAGAAGCCTGTCGGCGTTGGATGATGCAGTTGCTGATGGCGTTCCTAGAAGTAGTTGGGAGAAGGCAAAGCAGAAAATGGCGGATGCGGCTATAGCTAGGTCTCCCACGAAGTCCCATCTAAGGGAAACTGTCAGGGAGCTCTCAAGAGAAGGTGTTGTGCCATCGACGGAGGGAATCCGAAAGGCAGGAGAAAGCCGTGGAATGACAGATGATGAGATTCTCGAGTTGCTCAATCCCTCCTATAGAGTTGCCAAGGCGCTGATTGAAACAGGTTTCGTGGACTTTGATAGGCTGCACAATCTGATATCTTCAGCAAAACTCACGACCAAGCAGTTGAGAGAACTGGCAGACTTAGCCACAGAAATGGAAAATCAATCGGCACTCGGGGCCATTGCCCATGAAAACCTTGAGGCCGCCTTAGGAATGGATCCACGGTCCGGAAGGAGACAGTATGGTTACACTTCCCCTATTGATGGTACTGGGACTACAGATAGCGATCGTACTGACATGGTCTTCGGAGGGCTGCTAGGTGGACCTGCCACAAACGTCGTGAAGATATGGTACGCGTATAGAAACGCGCTACCAAAGGACATCAAGCAAAGACTTCGAGATATAGCCAAAAGGTTGCTGATTGATCTTGGAAAGAGGTATGCAAGAGCCACCATGGGGTCATCGATGCTAGGAGGAATTCAGCAATCCACGACTGTGAGGCCCTATAGGATTGGTGATGATATCGACTTGATTGACTTGGAGGAGACTATCGACTCCTTGCTCTCAAAAGGTAGGGCTGACTTCAGCGTGTTGAATGTGGATGACTTCCTCATCTGTGAAACCTATCAAGGTCACCGTGCGTTCGTGTGGGCTCTTGACAAGTCAGGGTCCATGGACTCTCCAGACAAACTTGGTATGCTCAGCATATCCGTCATGGCTGGTCTATACGGAGTTCAGAAGGATGATTTTGGTGTCATCCTGTTCGACAGCGTAAGCCACATCGTGAAGCGCATCGACGAGAAGTCAGTGTCCATTGAAAAGGTCGCGTCAGATTTACTAGACCTTCGGGCAAGTGGAGGAACAGGAGGCCGTGCATCACTCCAGTGGGCTCTAGAGAACTTCGAGCAGACAAGAGCGAAAGAGCGAATCTGCATCTTCGCCACGGACGCATTTCTTAGTGACCAGACAGAATGTGAGAGGCTCGCTGAGAAGATGAAACACGAGGAGATAAAACTCATCATCCTTGTACCGAAAGAATCCTATGACTTTCGGGCGGCGGATATTCTTGCCAAGAAGTCTCATGGAGTTGTCTTGGACATCGGAGATGTCGAGGAGCTGCCGGAGAAGCTTCTAAGGCTAACGAACTACTAGTTCAAGGAACGAATCCAAGCCGAGCTGATAGACTCTTGTCTTTTGTTTCACACACATGGAACTTGTAGGCACACAGATACTCAGAAGCCCTCAGGTCGATGAATCGACGGACGAATAGTGACCGCATGGATCTCATGAACCTGTAGAACGGATTTCCAGGGAACACAATCTCTACAATACTATTAACCTGATAGGCCCTGTACTCATCCTTTCGAGGATTGTGCCACTGAAAATTAATCACGACACGGGGGTCTCGTCGGATGTTCCCGTAGGTGACGTCGCCATACAACTCTGCCGCTCCGAGTCTGAATCGATCTATCTTGGAGTCATCTAGGTAGATTCTCCGGTATAGTTCGATCCTCTCCGCAAGAGTGTCCTCGTAGGACCGTCCTTGAAATGATAGAAGCTCCCCCTCGATGTCTTCAATCTGGTTCTCGATCTCCTCATCGGTGAGCGTCAGGTGGGTCGTCTTGATCGCGGTTGCTGAATGAAAGATGCTCGCTGGGTCAGATGTGCACACAGTTGGCTGCATGACAGTATCATAATAGGCCTTCAAGATCTTACAGTTGGGATCCTCGTCGCCATCATACACTGTAGCCATTGCTAGGTAGAGTGGATCTGGAATTGCATTCAGTGGAAATGACAGTGTGACGTCGTTTATCACAAGTTCAATCCTGCGTCTCTCCCGATCAATGAACTTGACACTTGATGGAATGTCATCGACCAAATGTACCTCACATCCTCGACCGTCTTAGAACAATCGCCTTTTGTAGTTAAGTGGGACCAATTCATGCTCAGCATAGCGAACGAAGTTTCAATATCACGCAGACATAGCCGATAGTGCGGGCGTATACCTTTGGAAAAGTATCATAAGAGAGTCTGCATCTTTGAACGAAGACCTATGAAGGTGTGTTAGAAATGGTAGAAGCCTTTGAGATAGACTCAGAAGCTAAGATGACTGAGACCGAAGCCGGCGCTTCTGTCATAGCCTCTGAGAAAGTCTTGGTATTCATTGACCACGATGAGAAAACAGTCTATCTCTGGAGAGGGGCAAAGGCACAGCTCTTCAAGAAGCTGATGGGAACACGAGTGGCCGCGAGGCTGAGTCACAAGTATCCTAAGTACAGAATTAGGCCAATTACCGAGGGCAGTGAGCCGGCTGCATTCCTTGCTCTTGTTGGAATTAGACGTTCGTGAGCAAGAGAAACATAAATCTCCGCTTGGGTTCATGCTTTCTTGGGTAGGACAAGCTGAGCATCGACCGTAGAGCGTACTTGCATTGGATCCGCAACGTCAGGAGAGGACTTGCCACAAGGAGCGAGATCATCCTAGTGCTAGACACTGAGAAGTGGTGTTCGGTATCGGATATTGCCAATCAAGTACGCGTCACTGCTGGAACTGTTCTCTATCACCTTCGGAATATGGAACGAGAGGACGTTGTAGAGAGAGATCCCGATGGTGGAGGTTGGAAACTCGGTCAGATCCAGCAAAGCTCACTAACTGACTTTCTGAAGCCCACAAGAAGGCGCAAGAAGAAGTCAAGATGATAGGCGATGAATCCTTCCCTCGACACCGACCATACGAGAGGCTACAGTCAATTCCTTGCTTCATTTCGCATTTGTACATCCAAGTTGTGTTTTGAAGAATCGGGTGGGGTTGAGATTCATTCTTGAATCAACTTAAATATCGGTTTCCTAACAGCAAGCCTAAGTGGAGGATGTTGGGTTAACATCTGTTAATCAATAACATGCCTGCATGGAGGATGTTTCGATGCAGTTTGAACTTATAGTAAATAGCCTATCACTTCTGGAAATGATTCCGGTCATCCTATTGTTGATTCTGGGGTTGTGGGGTGCCTTTACCGGGACTCGTAGAAGCAGGACTCTCTCAATCCTGAATTTTCTAATCGCCCTATGCTTTGGAGGAGCACTACTGACCGTCACATTGGAGCGTTTTGGAATGCTCGCCGCGGGTGCTTGGACAGCCTGGGGCATCTATGTGGACTTCGGCCTGAGAGGGATCTTTCTTTTCTTCCTAGTAATATACGTGGTAATGTGGGCCTGGCCCAACTTCTTCAGTGAACGCAAATGGGCAATCATCATCTTCCTCATAGGACCAATCATCTATGAGATACTCATGTTCGGTGCATTCGCTATTAACAGCAATATGTATGCTCCGGCATGGCTGGCCACGGGACTGGTCCTCGCTATACTATACATGGTCCTGATACCTCTGTATGCTACATATGTCTACACCCGTCAGGACAGAATCCGTGGATCCCCACAGGTAATGTGGATATGGGTTGTTCTAATCGGTCTCCTGTTCTGGTTCTTCGGCGAGGCAGTGCTCGGCCTTTCGCAGATGCTGCAGTGGCCGGGTTGGAACTCATTCTTCAGTGAAACAGCAGTAGCGATAGTCGGCTCGCACACAATTGGCTGGTATCTTATCTTGATAGGCTTCTTCTTCCAGAGAAGAGCGATCCAGTCGAGAACAGCCTGAACATCTTGGAAGGTCTAGCACTCAAGACTGGCCGTCTTGAAACCCGGGTTCAGTTCCCGACGGGAGGGGGGCCTTCCTCTTTTTCCTGTGGTATTAGAAACTATGCCCCTCTACACCTAGAGTTACGGTTACGGAGATAAGCCATAGAATCTGTGAGCGTTGTCCCAGTATATCTGTCGCAGGACTGATTGATCCAGTGACAGACCGTTGATTACTGTGCCACCACTATTGATTGTGTCAGAGTCTCGAAAGGGAAGAGGCATATCGCGAACATCGCTCTCAAAGAGGATTCTTAGTGCAGAATATCGCCCTCCGTAATAGCTGACATCGTCCGTGTAGGCGACACAATCAGTTCCGAAATGAATGCGACTGCTGTATTTGGTCAGAAACTTGGATGCCCTTTCAGGGTCCCTACTGAACTCTCTGCTCATCCATCTAGCTGAGCTCGTGTCCACGTTGAAGTTGGAATATGTGTCAAACCATCGAGCAAGGTTGTCAAGGCGGTGCAACTCTGGCTGTGCCGCAAAGTGCGCTATCTGAAACTGAATCTCAGGGTATCGAGAGATCACTCCTTCAAGCTCTTCCAAGTCCCGCTCCTTTGTGCCGAAGTACTCTGAGTCATTGTACCGTGTGGCATAGTAGGTATCAGGATCAGACAGGTGGAGTATGAAGAGGATTCCTTCATCTTTCACAGCATCAAACATGGGCGCCATCTCATCCTCATGAAGCCTAAGTTCATCAGCATCGGCTTTGGCACGTGCTCGCATCACAGGCGCTGACTGCATCTTGGCTAGGTCGTACCCCTCTTGCTTAAGAGCTCGAATCTCTTGCACCAGACCGTCGACTCCTTCTGTGAACCGCATAGTTCCAGCAAAGTACTTCGCATAGACGAAACGACCCGGGTACTTGGCCTTGGCATATTTCATTGCGTCCGAGTTGTGACTAATTAGTACGGCCCTTTTCACACCATACTTCTCTTGAATCCGGACCAAGAGGTCCAGTGACTCATTGTCCACTATGTGGCAATGTGTGTCAAAGATCTCCTGATCGTACGTGAAGTCTGGGTTCAGAGAAAGCACCAACTTCGCCGACATTTTCCCACTGAAAACCATTGTTGTCTGGGAGCTGGGAAGAGAAGTGGCTAGGACCACGTTCTCT
>CAYFTD010000210.1:0-2054 GCA_964345915.1 uncultured archaeon | reverse complement strand
GAGCTCAAAGACGCGCTTAGTTCTGAATTGGACGAACCTCTCAGCGTACTCCACGCCTGCTTGAGTTCCACAGTAAAGCGCTATCTGAGCATAGTAGTCAGCGTTGTTCCTTTGGCTGTACCAGAAGGGCTCAAGCGACTTCATCTTCAGCTCCCAAAAGTCGGTGACATCGATATACAGGTCTTCAAGAAAGCCTGTTACGCTGGAGTACTTCTCAGCAGGCTCATAGAAGTAGATGTCCTCAACCTTCCAAGGTTCTAAACCTGACTCTTTAAGCTTATCTGGATCAGCAGCCAATTCCTTAGCCCTAAAGCAAAGAGCCTTCGCCGTGAGTCTATGGTCATCATACAATGTCATAAGCCAATGCGTCAGTATTATGTGAGGCTTCGTCTCTCTTATCATCTCGGCGATCTTCGCCTGATTCTTCTCCGTCAAGGGATTTATCGGGAAGTTGTCGTCAAAACCAAGCATTACTGGCTTGAGCCCCACGCTCTCACAGGATTCTAGGAACTCTTTTCTCCTTGTCGACTTGACCTTCTCAACAGTCATGTTCGGCTTCTTCCACAAAAGCTGCGACTCCTGAGTCTCCCCAAACGTCAGACAGGCCGAGTAGACCTCATGTCCTTCACTGGCATATCTTGCCACGGCCCCTCCTGCCCTCTTCTGCACATCAGCCGGATGTGCCCCCACAGCCAATATGCGCAACTTCATCATTTCACCCCCACAAGCATGTTACCTAACCTCTGCCATCTGATCATCAAGAGAGACTTAAGAATCTTGGCCTGCTCGGAAGGCTTGGATTGACATCTTTGCCGTTCTCCACGCCGAATCCCAACGAGTGAAAAGACAAATATGACTTCTTGGCATCATGCAGTAATAACAGAAATCCTTACTATGCCAAGGAGGTCATTCAATGATCATTGATACTCATACCCATCTCGGATATGATTACGTCTTCGAAGAGGATTTCACCGTCAACGAACTCCTAACTAACATGGAAAAGAACGGAGTCGACATAAGCATCGTGCAGCCGGGTACCGTCCTAGACCTGAAAACCGTCGTCGAACAGCATAACACCATCGCAGACCTCGCCAGAAAGATGCCTGGACGCATCTTCGGTATGGCCAACCCGAACCCTCATCTCCCAAGTGCCAAGTATCGCAACGAGCTGGAGAGATGCATAAGCGATCTAGGCTTTGTAGGAGTCAAGATGCAGACGCTTGGTCACGGGGTTGATCCCAACAAATCTGCCGGCAGGAAAGTGTTCGAAGCTGCATCGGACCTGAGTGTACCAGTCATGGTTCACACAGGAACAGGAATCCCTTGGGGCCTTCCATCGGCAATAGTACCCATTGCGAAGGACTTCCCAGGTTTGGAGACTGTTCTGGCACATTCCGGGGGCATTATGTTTGCAGGCGAAGCAGCCTTAGCGGCGCAGCTGTGTTCCAACATATACTTGGAGGCAAGCTGGTTGCCCGGCTTCATAATCAGTGGTTTCTGTAGGACCCTAGGTGCAGAACGAATAATGTTCGGCTCTGATCACGGGGATAATGTAGCAGCCGAGCTTGCGAAATTCGGGGCCATAAGCCTCACCGACCAAGAGTTAGAATGGTGCCTAGGGAAGACAGCTACGAAAGTGTTCAAGATTCCAGCGAGCTAACTCATATTCAGAATTCGGCGTCAAGGGCTACTTCGTCTTTGTGAGCCACATCATCACGGTGTTCGCACGCCATAGCTTGCCAAACCATTCTCTCCCCATTGGCCTTCTCAACAGTCTCTGAAGGATATATGGGCTAACCGATAAGGGTCTACCTGCAGATTCCTAACCTTCCAAAGCCAGTTTCTTCGCATCTTCCCATGCTAAAGGCTTTTATATGTTCTGAAAGAATTGTCTTCAAGATGAGTTTTCGTAGGGTCTTTCTTGCTTTTCTCGCACTTGCCGTGCTCCTTGGGCCATTGCATCAGACTGCATATACCGCCTCTGAGACCCCAGAAGAGTACGTCTTCTATGGGTATGCGCCCTCAACAGTCAAACCCATCTACTACTATTTTGA
>CAYFTD010000209.1:0-2911 GCA_964345915.1 uncultured archaeon | reverse complement strand
GCTATATTGAATCAGTATCTAGTACTGGCAATCCTGGTATCTACACCAATAATGTAACACATTGTGAGATTCGAGACACTACAGTGTCTGAGAAGTCATATGGACTATACATTGACCGTGACAGTGATGTACTCATTAGTGGGTGCACTGTATATGACTGCCAAATACGCGGGATCTTCTTCCAGTCCACTGGTAACTGCCGTGTTGAGAACAGTGAGGTCTATGGGAATCATATTGGCATCTATGTTCAGTCCACTGACTCCGTAGAGATATTCAATTGTGATGTGCATGATAATGGTCAGGATGGGATCTATACAATTAACTCAGACTTTCTTACTATAACCGAGAGTAGGTTCTATGATAATGCTGGTCCAGGGATGTTCATCTATTTTTCTCATAATTGTACCATAGATGGGAATGCGGTTTATGGTAACGCCGATGCAACAACCGGAATTCATATCGACAACTCAGACAATGCCACGATCCTCGGCAACGAAGTTCATGATAATTGGTATATGGGCATATTTCTGGAATTTTCCGATTTCGGATTCATTCATGATAATGATGTCTGGAACAACAGTGACGTTGGAATCCACGTTGAGAGCGCAGTGAATTGCACTGTTAGTAGCAATGACGTTTGGGAAAACGGATTCTGGCCAGTCTTCTTCCCCTCCGGTGGGGTTTCCTTTGATGGCATGGAGTATTCATCCATTGTAGGTAACAGAATCCGGAACAACACACTGGATGGAATCACGTTATCCAATAGTGGTGATTCCCTTGTTCGGAGTAATGAAGTATATGACAATACCGGGAATGGAATCTCCCTTGAATTTGGTGGGCTCGGCGATTTTGTCGTTGATGACAATGTTGTCCATCATAATGACGACAATGGTATCTATGTCCAACTCGATTGGCAGGCAAACGTAACCAACAATATTGTCTACGACAATTCAATCGGTGTCTTCTTTGAGGCGAGCACTCCCAGCTGGATTCATGGCAATGATATCGGCTGGAACTTGGTTGAGAATGCAGCTGATGTAGCCGGTGTGGGCAACGTTTGGCATGACAATGAGAGCATCGGAAACTGGTGGTCCGACTACGTAGGATTCGGTGACTACATAATCACTGCCTTCGTGGGTCCTGGGGCGTATGACATCTTCCCGAAGAAGAGCCTGGACTTGAACGACTCGTTGCCTCTTGCCTACGAAATCACTGAAACTGGAAACACTATGATCTGGGGTGCACATGCTTTGAATCCATCTCACTATGAGGTCTATGCGAATGATTCGCTTCTCTACTCCGAGGAGTGGGATGGAAATCACATAGAGACCAATCTTGATGGACTGTTGGCTGCTGGAATCAACGAAGTCATGGTCATCGCCTACCATGTTTCTGGTCATTCCACCAACGAAACCGCCCTTGCAGAAGTTGCTGATCTAACAGCTCCTGAATGGAGTCCGGTTCCTGCGGACCGAGTGATAGAAGAGGGAGATGCCTTCAGCTATCAAGTATATGCCACTGACCCGTCCGGTATTGAAGGGTGGAGCGTCAATGACACTGTGAACTTCCAGATAGATAGTACAGGTCTAATAACAAACAACACAGACCTGGCGGTTGGCGAATACTATCTTGAAATCAGCGTATGGGATGCTTATGACAACCTCGATTCTCATGTGATACGTGTCCTAGTCATCAAAGCCACAATCCTTCCACCTGCAACTCCACCAGTTGTCTTGATGATTGGCCTAGGGGCCGGAGCTGTCGTGGTCGTAGTTGTGATTGTGATGGTAGTGCGAAAGCGTCCAGGTTAGTGCAAATAGAGGGGCCTCAGGGCTCCTCATTCCCTTGTTTCCGTCTAGCAGAAACGGAAGAAGACACCTCATTCTGAATGGACAACTGAAGCTACGATAGCAGTCAGCTGAAAAAAGATATGAGGGGGACCTGCTGGTCCTCCCGTCTATCTGTTATCTACCCTATCCAGCGACTTTCTGACCACAATTCGGACAGAACTTCGCACCTTCCAAGGCGGTTCCACAATTGCTGCAGAATTTCGCTCCAGCAGGAGTCACTCCGGCCTGTGGTCCTTTGGTTGCATCAGCCATGGCACCCATGAAGCCCATGCCTGCGCCAAAGCCTGCACCAGGACTTCTGCCCAAAGAGTCGGCGGCGTCCTTCATAGTTTCCATGCCGGCCAACTGTTGGCCACCTACACCACCGGTTCTCAGCCAGAATAGCCTCTCTCGGTACTTCTCAGTCGTATCGATTCCCTCGAACTTCAAATCAACCAGTTCGAGCCCGAGTCTCTCAAAGGCCTGCCTGACCTTTGTCTTCACCTTGAGTGACGTTTCGTCGAGCTGCGTGAATACTGCCTGCAGGTCGAAGTGTGCGAACTCATCAATGATCCGCTCGTTCATGAATGAGCGAAGATAGTCATTGATCTTCTTGGTGCTGAACGCGTTCTGATTTCCTACTACGTCCTGCACGAAGATATTGGCCTCCTTTACGCGGAACCAAAAGTTGCCGTGAAACATTAAGGGAGCCAGGTCACTCGTCTGACCTCTACCTCCAAACTTGCCCTGGAACTGTGAGCGTGAAATGAAGACACATGTGGCCTCAAAGATATCGCCTTTGATCTTCTTTTGTAACCACCCAACTAGTCCGGGCATGCTGCTTGTGGTCAGTTTGTGGCGCCCAGCAAGGAATGTGTCGAGTGCCTTGCCGTCTCTGTAGAAGATTGCGGCCTGGTTCTCCATAACTATGAGCTGTGAGCCCCACTTTACTCTATTATCAGGGTAACGCCAGACAACATCGTCTGGGCTGGCATTTGTCCACTCTATAGCGTCTGCCAAATCAGAATCTCTCCTATAGTCGAGTTCTGTTTGGTCTAGGGTCTTCATAGGTTTTAAACGTT
>CAYFTD010000208.1:0-3337 GCA_964345915.1 uncultured archaeon | reverse complement strand
GGGGTTTCACGTTCACCTACACGCAGCTCTGAAACAGCCTCCTCTGTCTGATCAACCATGACTTTGTCGTCAGTGTCTTCCTCCTCGGAGAGAGTATTGTGGGATTCAGGTGCTTGTTCAATCTGACTCTCCGTCTTTGGGGCAGTATCATCTTTCGGAGGCTCCGCTGCCGGCTCTTCTGACTCATCGACCTCGGATGAGTCGAAGAAGTCCTCAAGACTCGACTGGGAGTCGTCTTCGGGCCTCTTATCTTTCGCCAAATCCTCTCACTGATATTGTGAAATGACTAGTCCTGATAAGCACTTCCAAATGTGAGATTGGCGAACCCTTCATTAATCAGGAAGGTTCTGCTGCCTTCATGGTTCGAACAAAGCTCACATCTGTCAAGAGTGCCATATTCTCACGAATGGAGCCTGGAGAAGACATTCTCAATACGATTGAAACTGTGGCCGCAAGTCATGGTGTAAAGTCAGGCCAACTCTCACTAATAGGAGCGGTCTCACGGGCCAAACTTGGCTATTATGACCGAGCTTCCGGAGAGTACAAGGATTTCGTAGTCGACAGAGATCTCGAAGTCGTTTCTTGTTTAGGAAACATCTCCCATACGAGAGATGGTGGACTTGTAGTTCATGCTCACATTGTGGTTGCTGACGAAAACGGCAATTGCTATGGTGGTCACCTAATGGCCGGCTGCGAGGTTTCAGTCACCATCGAGCTATTGATTCTTGAAACGGAATCCGAGATTTTCCGAGCGAAGGACGAGCTGACTGGCCTCAACCTCATGGACATCTAGCCGTTGGCGCATTTCATACACTTGGACTGGCCTCTCCGATGATCTTGGCAATACTGTCAAGTTCATCCCTTGGTGCCATTTCATCGCGATATCCGGGGGGAAATTTGAAACCAAATGCGTCACCGCTATTTCGAGGAATTACGTGGAAATGGAGATGAAAGACCTCTTGTCCAGCACCAGGACCGTTGGCCGCCGCATTCAGGACGCCTTCCGGACCCAGCGCAGCATTTACCTTGCGTGTGAGCTCGGCCAAGCGCTTACTCAGACGAGCGAGGATTTCGAGATCTATGTCGAAGAGGTTGACGTAGTGCTCTTTTGGAATCAGAAGGCAGTGGCCTTTGGTTACCGGAAAGATGTCCATAAACGCCATTGAAATGTCGTCTTCAAAAATGAGTGAAGCGGGCATCTCTCCATTGACGATCTTGCAGAACACACAATCATTCATAGTCACTGGCGAGGCAGAAGAGTGTGATAAAGCATTTGAACCATAGAGGATGCCTGCATAAGTCTCATTAGTTGTCCCTCATCCACTCTAATCAAACAGGACAGTAGGTGCCCAAGCCTTGAGCAGAAGAAGGAAGCTAGTCCTCTTTGACCAGACACAGAATGAGCGAGGGAGAATAGACACTACTTATTCAGAGCTTGCCAAACTTCTGAGGGACAACGATTTCGATGTTGAACCATACACTGAGTTCATGATTCTAGCAAAGAACATTGAGAATGCTGATGTAATAGTCTTCGGTTGTCCGAATAGCTCGA
Source organism: uncultured archaeon (assembly GCA_964345915.1). Classification (GTDB taxonomy): domain Archaea; phylum Asgardarchaeota; class Thorarchaeia; order Thorarchaeales; family Thorarchaeaceae; genus SMTZ1-83. The sequence continues at coordinate 1,785 of CAYFTD010000208.1, read as the reverse complement.
AGCTCAGACCCGCCGAAATAGATGTGCTAAAACGATACGTCCAGAAGGGCGGAGGTCTTCTGTTACTCTCACTATCAGGCGGGGATCGAGGTCTCATGAACAACATGAGCCAAATCTCAAGAGGCTTTGGAGTAAGCTTCGAGAACACTGCGTTCCGTGATGAACGTAGCAATGCGGGAATCCCTACGATGCCCATCATCACAGACCTTGTATCACATCCTGTGAACAAAGGGATAGAGGACTTGCTTGTACCATCAAGTTGTACATTGAAAGTCACTACGAAGGGGACGGTTCTAGCCTCATCTTCAAACACGGGAGACCCTCCTAACAAACCGATTGTTGCCATTGCAGAACCGAAAAAGGGGCGGTTGGTCTGCGTAGGAAGTTATGAGGTATTCAGAAGAGGAGGCGGAATGAAACATCCAGGAAACAAGCAGTTCGCAGTCAACGCGTTCAAGTGGTTAAGTGGAGAACTCAGCCTTGTCAAACCTAGCGAAGTAGATGATGCGAAGAAGGTAAAGGCATCCAGGGCCAAGCCCTCCAAGAAAGAAGCGGCCGAGATGGAGAAGACCATGCGAAGACTCGTGAACGCGGTCTTCGACCTACAGAAGGACATCGGAAAGGTCGCCAAACAAGTAACGGGTGTCGAGAAGAACGTCGAGCTATTGCGAGACCAATTCCAAGACTTCGCTGAGAAGACACAGACACAACTAGGTGTGATGATTCCAGCAGGGCAGTTCAGGACTGAGGAAGAGAATCAAGCCGCAGAGATTGAGGCTGACCTCAAAGCACTGGTGAAAGAGGTCAAGTCAGTTCGCCAGCTCAGAGACCACGTTGAAGAGAGACACTCCACAGGGGCCATGCCAAAAGAAACCTATCTAGAGCAGACTGAGAAACTAGATCGAAGACTGAAGAGTCTTGAGAAAAGACTCAAGGAGCGGGAAAAGGAATTGGAGAAGCTTCTTTGCTAGTCCGGTTCCTGCTCACGACTTTCAACCATGATTTGTCTTCGGATTTGAGTGCCAAGTCTTCTGATTGGGGATGTGATCTTCTGGTAGACTTCTGAGAAGGGCCTTTGAAGGATGTAACCGAGAACGATAAGAAAGAGAAACAGTAGGTAGAAGTTGCGATCGGGTACCAATACAAGGAAGCTGATCAGTAATGGGATGGCAATCATAGGCAAGGAAATCCTGGCAGAGTATGACTCCCGACGGCAAATTGCAGACGTTGACATGATACTAAAGAATGGAACGAGCGCAACCATGTAGTACTTATAGATGCCCCGAGGCGAGAAGAAATGAACCCAGAATAGGAGGACCAGGGTCAGGAAGAGCATTCTCCTCCAGTAGCCCTCAAGATTACGATCGTCCTTCACTTCAACAAGCATCATAGCTAAGAGCGGCAGTATACCCAGCGTCAATGCGATTGAGTAGTATGTGATTAGATTCACTGCTTGGATAAGCCATTCAGGAGCGCCAAGCACAATCAGCACGACTGCGGGCGTTATTGGGTTGTTGATGGGAGGTGGAGTTGTGAGGTTTCTTAGCAGGGTGGCACCAACGCGTTGAAAGATGTAGAAAATGTAATTGGCGGGGTCAAGTAGGTATGGCATAGAAAGAGCGCCTGCAAAGAAAAGTACAATGATGGCAATCTTCGCGAATCCTTTGAGGTCGAAATCATCACTTACAGGTCTCTTCGAAGTCGATTCTTCTTCCTTAGAATCGTCGTCCATTTCGAGAGGTCCGGGGGGTTTCTTTAACAGCACTGCAACGAGAGGCAGGGCCA
>CAYFTD010000207.1:0-5793 GCA_964345915.1 uncultured archaeon | reverse complement strand
ATTCAAGTATGTCATCTGGTGCAAGTCTGTGACCTCTAGGCAAAATGATGCTGTAGGTAACTTCCCCTTCGAAATCGTGGTATACTGCTCCCCCACCAGTGATTCGACGAATGAAGTCGATTCCATTTGTTTCACAGTACTTCAGATCCACTTCCTCTGTCATGCCTTGGAATGTGCCTATTGAAACCGCTGAAGGACTCCATCGATAGAGTCTCAAAGTTGGTGGGACCTCACCCTTCTTGAGAAACATCATTATCGCTTCGTCAATTGCCATGTTCATGCGAGCAGAATGAACTTCGAGTTCTAGAAAACGCATTCTCTCCATCTTAGGTCACCAAGCCGGTCAAAGCAATCGCCTCCGCCACCTCTTCGGAAGTCAGCGGTCGAGGGTAGTTGTACCATGGCCCACGAGGACTCTCGTTGTAGAACGGCCTATTACAGCCTTTGCAACCTGTAGTTTGAAATGCTTGGCCCGATGACAGGACCTCTCTGAGAAGAAGGGGGTCGACGTCCATCCTGAGCTCACCAAGCGGATTGGACCTGATGTGATTCTCGTCAATGTAGCCGCCAGATAATAGATGTTTGAAGGCTTGCATACGTCTGTATCTAGAAATACTTGGGGATGGATGCTTCTCCAGGGCAGTTCCCCGGACACTTGTGAACGCGAATAATCCAACGCTGATACCCATCTTGTGCATCGACAGGATGAACTTGGCTGCCTCCAATTCAGTTTCTCCTAGCCCAATAATAAGATGGGTCGTCACGTTTCCTTGACCAAAGACCTGCAAAGCGTTTTCGAGTGCTTCCATGTGCTTTTCCCAACGATAAGCACTCCCTCTTGACATGCCCTTGATTGAGTCGAAGAGATGAGGTGTGCATGCATCTACAGCAACTCCAATGCTGTTGACACCTGCTTCACGCAATCTCTTCATCTGAACCAGATTGAGAGGGTGAATGGAAACTGAGATTGGCAGTTCAGACACCATACGGATTTGATTGACTATGTCTTCGACATCTTCGCTTACACTTGGGTAGTTTAAGGATTGGATACATAGCCTCTGGAAAGCATCAACGCGTTTTAGACCGGTAAGAACTTCGGCAATCGAGTATTCCGGCCATGAAATCCTAGAGAGGCGGTCAGAAGAGGACGAGCTCTCTCTTGCCTGGGGGCAAAAAGCGCAATTGGCACTACACCTCTCCTCTCTGTAGGTCATTAGGAAGGCAGTTGTGAAGCATGAGTCTAGAGTGCCGGCCTTTAGCCCCAGCTGAATCGCCGTCCCCAGTGAAAGCCGAATCTTCTCGACCAAGGCAATCGTGAGCAGACTGTTTCATTGTGCTATAACCGTGTCGCTAGGTCTGCGACCTGACATTCTCCAATGAAGTCGGTCTTATTCATTTGCCTGATGGTGTGACTTCGACCTATACTAGCATTGATAAGAGAAGACTCCGGACACGCCGAAAGCACCAGGTCTAGAGCGTCTGATAATGAATGACGAACAGAAACACAACAACGGTCCTAAGATAGCAAAAGAGAAGAAGACTGTTGAACGCATGATTGGTTTCTATTGCAATAGCAAACATGACTCACCCTCTGATGCTCTCTGTGACAATTGCACAGAGCTCCTTGGCTACAGCCATCAAAGACTTGACCGCTGTAGATACGGTGAAGACAAACCCACATGCAGAAAGTGTGAAATCCATTGCTATCGACCAGCAATGAGAGGTGAAATCAGAAGCGTCATGCGATTTTCTGGACCACGACTTGCGTTGCGTGCACCGGTTGACTGGATAAGACATTGGGTGCATGAGCATACTTGATTGCGCGCAGGTGTCTATTCAAAAGACACCATGACCACATCACCTTCGCTGTATACGCCTTCAAACTGGCCGTACTTCTCAGGAATCAAGGAAACTGGTGGCATTCCCTTGACTGTCTGCGTCTTGGAGAATATGTAGCAGGAAACCCCATGAATTGGGAAACTATCTACCTTCGGTCTAAAGGTAGCAGAGGTCTCGAATTGCAGGAAGCTCTGATGGCTCTCGGTGACTACTCCTATCCGACAATTCCAGGCCAACAAGTTTCGACCCTTACCGCTGGGAGCACCTGCAGCAATGCCACCATGATTGTAGTGCGGAATCCCTCCGTCAAGGATTCCTACATCAGGTGCACCTTCAACTGAGGCTAGTTGTCCGAACAAATCTCCCGCTCTCGTGTAGGAATGCTTTGTGAAGACCCCAATCATCAGATCCGCTGATACTCTAGTGACTCGACACTGTAGCTTCTTCTGATTGCCATTGCCAATCCTTCTGGCCCTCGGCAAATCCACGCTAATTGGGTCCGATTGTGAAGACCTGTTGAAATCGTCTTCATTCATAACCTCCACATGATAATGTGGTCCAGTCCAAAAACAGAAAAAACGGGAACGTAGAATGCGGCCGATTTCATCACCCCTGGTCAATGAATCACCTCTCGACACACCAGGAGTACAATGGAGAACTCTCACAATCTTGTCCGTGCCCTCAGGTCTGATTGCGATTGCGTAGTCAAAGTCCTCAGTTGGGAAGACCTTCTTCATGCCCATTGAGATCTTCCTAGTTGCAACAACCTTTCCGTCTATCGGAGAGAAGGCAGGTCCGCCCCAGTCCTCATGAGAGGGGTAGATGTCAATGGCAGAACACCTCTTGTGCCCAATGTACGGACTATTGAAGTAGGAGAAGTAGGAGTCATTCTGGGCGAAGAGCTCAACGCCAGATGAAACTCCCACGCATCTCATTCTATCACTCGACTGCCTTGTTAGGCCTTCTTGGCTGCATCATAGATTGGCGTAAGACGGGACTTCCACTCAGCAAGTCCCTTTGGAGAATCAGGATACTGTCGGTATGCATCCTTTATCTGTTCCATGAGCTTGGCCACCCTGTTGACCCTCATAAGCAGAGGCACCTTTCCTATTCCAGCAACGAGTCGTTTGAACTTCTCGCCTGTGCCAATCTCCATCTTGCCTGTGATGCTCACACTCAGAAGGTCCATGCCCTTCACAATTCCCTTCTTGAAGGCAAAATCAATGTCCTCGTTGGTCACGTTTAGCAAGAACCATCGAAAGACATCCAGTGAGGCCTGTTTGATGCCGTAGCTCTCCATGTATCGAGGATTGTAGTCCCAGAGCGATTCCATAGAGGTGTCATTTCGCTCAAGTGCTTCTGACGCAACTGTTGCAGCATGTACACCACCCAACATTGATGAACCGATTCCACCACCGTGAATGGGATTGACCTGGCAAGCGGCGTCTCCAACAAGCATGAAGTTGTCATCAACCATAGTATCAATCGGTCTTCTGATGGGCGCGGTACCGCCGCTGCTGTCTGCAGTCACAAGTTTGGTCTTCATGAACGCCCAGTTCTCTCTGACAAAACTATCGTAGATCTTGCGCGGATGATTATAACCAGGCAGAATCATGACTCCCAGTCCAACGTTGACTTTGTGCGGTCCTTGTGGAAAGATCCACGTATAGCCTCCCAAAGTCTGCTCCTGATTCCAGTGAATCTCTAGGATGTCAGGAGTTTCGAACTCATGTTCAGGAGTTTCATAGATATCACGCCAAGCGATCATCTGATCCTCCTTCGCGATTGTCCTCTCTATCAACGAACTCTCCGGAAGCTGGCGGCGCAACATACCTGTCGCACCCGTAGCATCTACCACAATGTGCGACTTCAGGTCTCTGTCAGCATCTTTCCCTTCTTCAGAGATCCTTAATCCTGCCACCTTCCCTTCCTCAAAGAGGGGCCGCTTTACCCGTGTTGAAGCCTTCACCTCGACGCCAGCCTTCTCGGTCAGAGATACCAACCACTGTCCCATCTTGTGTCGATTGAATGAGTATCCCCTTGTGGTAGGCCCTATCATGGACAACTTATCCACTCCATTCGGAGCGTAGAGGTCCAGGCCTGAAACGGGGTGCTCGATGATGTCTTCTGGCAGGTGTGGAAGCCCTATCATCTCCTTCATTTCTTTGATGTGATGGGCACCTAAGGCATCTCCACAGGTCTTGAGACCTATCTGGTCGCGTTCCTTTCGGTCAATCATCAAAACTGAATGACCCTTCTTCGCAAGTGTGTAGGCGGTGATTGCCCCGCCTGTACCCGCTCCGGCTATAATAACATCATAATCTACCATTGTCTACTTCCTCGCTAAATCCCATGTCTGATCAAGAAAGCCTTCGAGTTGGAGTGATATCAACGGATTGTCTGCCCACCCGCAGATTGACAGGTCTGGCATCGAAATGAGTGCCTCCTCACTGTCGACGACAAGATCCACAGCAAGTGTGTCCTCTTTGATACGCTGCTGGAGCAAAGGCTCCACGCTATCACCGGGTTCACCCAAGATCGCTCTGATATTCACACCTCGCTTGGATGCCCTATCGAGGGCCGAGTTCACTGCCTCCCCCAACTCTTCAAGACTTGGAGCAACGAGCATGATTCTCTCTTTCGCTCTAGCTATCATGCTCAACATCTTCGTTTCAACATCCCCGCGTCCTTTGATAGTGAAGATCAGAGTGGGAGTTTCTCCCTCGGTCTTCCGACTGCTCTGCAGCAATCTGAGGTCCTCAACGAGCTGGTCAACTCTTGAAGAAAGAAGGTCCTGAATATGAGAGAGGGGGGCAAATTCGAAGACTCGTGGTCTTCCCACATCGCTGACAACTAGACCCTTTCCAATCAATCCCTCAAGAACTGAGTAGAGGTTTGCATGGTGAATCCCCGTGGCTGATGAGAGGTCTGCAACTGTCCCTGACCCAACATTGTTCAGGGCAATGATTACCCGGCTTTCATGTTCTCCAAACCCCAATTCGCGGAGATACCCTCCGGCCCGGGTCATGATGGTTTCCAATCTCTCCTCACTCGAACGGCTCATCTATACCGAGAAATTATGTGCAAATGCTACTAATTTAAACCTTTCTGAACTGCGAATCCTGTCAGGATTTCCTTGACAATGTCTCGAGCAGCAATTGCGGTGATACCAGTGGGGTCAATCATTGGATTGAGTTCAACGACGTCTGCATAACGGACTTTGCCAGTCTCAAATGTCGAAATGAGGAGTTCCACGAGATCAACCATTGAAAGACCGCCTGATTCAGGATGGCTCACACCTGGTGCAATCTGCGGATCGAGGACATCAATGTCAACCGAAACGTACAGTATATCGACTCGTTTGCCGATTACTTTGACACGCTTGCGAAATTGGTCTTTCGACAAGATCGGTGCCTTGCTCCCTGTCATCTCTTCCCGTTGAGCTGGGACAGCAGACCGTAGATCGTAGGCTGCGACGTCTTCAGGTAGAACGAGTTCATCATCGATCATTCTTCTCACACCCGTGGAGTGTGAAAGCTTGTATCCCGCCATCTCAGTATACAGATCAGCATGTGAATCGAGATGTACGAATCCATAACGCCCAGGACGTCCTCTCTTGAGACCCTTCATAATTGGATAAGAAATGAAGTGGTCTCCGCCAAGAAAGAGGAGCCAGCTTTCTTGAGTGGCCAGTTTGGCGCACGCCTCAGAGATGTCGACGGCTGCTGCCTCAGGGAGCCGTAGAGATATCTCCAGATCTCCTATATCTTCCAGTGTGATGCTCTTCGTCAATGAGTCGTCTATCGCACCCTTCCTTCCAAGAGAAAGAGGGTAACTGTGAGAACGCTCACTATCTGTAGCTTGGCGAATTGCATCAGGTCCGAATCGAGGGCCGGGCATGTAGCTGGAGGTAAGGTCGTAGGGAATGCCCAAGACACCAACATCCGGCGGACC
>CAYFTD010000206.1:0-6548 GCA_964345915.1 uncultured archaeon | reverse complement strand
ATCGGTCAAACTGGGGAGTTCTCCCTCGACCAAGACTGTGATAGCATGAGTGTCTCCCTCAAGCACCAAAGTGACGTTCTCACCAGTTATCGAGATGGAACCTGGCTGCAGCGTGCCTTTCACCTGAATTGTCCTTCCCATGTATGAGTCTGGATCTTGGACCACGGCATCCACGCTAAGGTACGGATCTACGAAGAATGTTAGCATTCCGTATGCAACGAAACCAACGGTGACCACGAGGATTCCTGCAATCAACATCACTCTAGTCTTCTTATTCATTGCCTTCACTCCTCGCTCGTTTCTGAGCCCAAAGCGTCTATTGAGTCTTCCAATGCAGCGATACTGTCCATTTGCCAGAAGAGAATCAGAAACACGCCTCCCCAGATTACAACTGAGAACGGATACATGGGAATCACGAATATACCATTGAGTCCCAGAGCCAAAACGACTAGTCCCACCAACTCAAGAAGTGTGGCCACGTAGACTGGCAGTCTGTCTGGCATCTTCGAAACACTCTGTTCCCTCCCTGTTGCCCCTGCAATGGACCTTATAGAACTATCAAGACTCCGCATCCGCAGGAAGAGCCACGTCAGAAAGGTGAACGTGCCCACCCAAAGAATCACTGCAACCGTAAAGAGTTCAGCTTCAAGTGCTTGCATTCTACTCAGTCCTCCGCATTCTGAATTCCATCAACTTCTCACTGACTGAATCGATCTTGTAAGTCAAGTCCAGCAGAAGTATGTAGACAAGTCCAACGGCAATCAGACTTATCATCAGTGTTATCCCGTGCTCGAAGCCCATCTGAAGTCCGCCGGGCGTAATCACAATGGGATGAAGGGTTCTCCAGACGTGAATTGAAATGTAGCTCAGAATTACCGCAGGGAATGCAACGATTCCAAAGACCGATCCATATTGGGCTCTTACTTCCCGATCACTGACAGATGCGCGATATGCTATGAGAGAGGCATATGCGATCCAAAGAATCAACGTCGTAGTTTCGCGGGGGTCCCAGTTCCAATAGATGCCCCAGGTTGCATTGGCCCATATCATCCCACTCAGCAGGGTTATTGTGGTGAAGATGAGACCGATCTTGATTGATGCAGCTCCAAGGACGTCGTATCGGATATCCTGCTTCCAGAGGTATAGAACGGAGCAGACTAACGTCGTGCCAAATGCCCCGTATCCGACAAGTGCAGGTGCGACGTGCTGGAAGAAGATACGAATACGCTCGCCGAGATTGAGTTCTGGTGGAGCAAAGATCCAGACCATATAGAGGTAGATGAAAGTCACTATCAGGGACAAAACGTAGAGTAGCAAGCGCCTTGCATTCACGTCAACACGTTCCTGTTCTGGGCTCGTTCCGCGGAGCACCACAATATGAACATTATGATTGGGTTACACTTTCAGGATGTAAGAGTGAAGTGAAATACAGCAACAGAGATTGCCACCATTGCAAAGAGGTGACCCACCAATAGCTGAAGGAGCTGTATCAGCCCAGGACCAACGACCGGAATACCTGTTGCAAAGATTCTGGTGATCTCAACAAGTAGTATCAAGGCAGAAGTTGCAGTGGGAAAGTAGACCAAAGGGTATACTGTTGACTTTGACTCGGCCGGCATTGTCAACGCAGATGCCATGGCACCAATCGCGGCCAAATCGAGAGTTCCCAAGCCAAACGTACCTAGAATAATTAGAAGTGATATCTCTGGAGTGAACGTGAATCCGAGCAGAGCCATAGATATCGGCACCAAGAACACTTCGACTACTCCCATCAGGAAGAAGCCATAGATGACTTTGCCCAAGTACACCGACCAGGCAGGGATGGGGGCTAGAGAAAGACCTCTCAGAGTTCCCGTTTCCGATTCTGAAATGAAGACAGGTGCAAAGCCGAACATTCCGGTAAAGAACACTACGACCCAAAGCATTCCACTACCGATTTCTGTCAACACCCTTTGTCTTGCAGCTGTTTCTGTGACCTGAACGACGGCGGAGCTTAGAACCATGCCCAGAGCAAACACAGCAATCATGGCGAAGAGGAACATCGAGAAGATCTCGAAGCGCTTTCTCATCTGTGTAAGGATATCTTTCTTTGCTATGGCGAACGCGGACGATAGACCTGAACCCATGTGAACACCTCAGATGATTCCATCAAACTCTGCTATCGGACCTTGTTTCAACACCTGACCCTTTCTCAACGTGATGAAGTCGTCACTCATCTCCGAACCAAGGGCAAGATTATGTGTGGTCAACAGTACAGTGCGATCCGAACGGTGGCTTTCCATGAAGTCTTTGAAGACCTCAGTTGAGTCCTTGTCGAGACCTGCAAATGGTTCGTCCAGAAGGTAGAGGTCAGGGTCATGCAGGACGCTTCTGACTATGTCGAACCTCTTTCTGAAACCTGTCGAGAGTATCTTGGTTGGTTCATCAAGCCAGTTCTTCACGCCAAAGCGCTCCGAGAGACTCTCAATTCTCTCATCTGCCACAGACTGGTCCACATCATACAAGTCGCTGTAGAATCGAAGGTTCTCTCGACCGGTAAGCTCTGAGTAGAGAAGTGGTTTGTCGCCCACCAGTCCAATCTTCTGTCTGACCTCAATTGGTTCCTCCTGCGTATCTTTTCCAAAGACTCTAGCATAACCCCCATGTGGCTGAAGGAGTGTGGAAACTACGCGCATCAATGTAGTCTTTCCAGCGCCGTTCGCTCCAAAGAGTGCGTGCACACCTCCAACTGGAATCGTTAGTGATACACCCTTTAGAGCAACTCTATATCCATAGCGTCTAGTTAGCTCATGTATCTCAATGGCAGTCATTCGGTTTCACCACAGGGGAGGAGAGGACTCCACCCAACCCCTTTTTTAGTCCGACGGATGGGCGATATGGTATGTCGAACAACTCCTACGACGTTGCTGTCGTGGGTGCAGGACCTGCTGGATGCACAGCCGCAAGGGCAACTGCAGAGAGAGGTCTCAAGACTATCGTTGTCGAAAGACGACGTCAAATCGGGGTGCCGGTTCAGTGTGGTGAATACCTTCCCGCGCCAAGCGAGATGAAGGATCTTCTGCCGGACTCTCCAAGAGTTGCCCGATTGGTTGATGTTCCCAGACAATTGATCACAAATCGATGCTCGCAATTGAGATTGTTTTCACCTCTTGGCAAGGCCTTTGAATTCAGACTACATTCCAACATCATTGACCGCGCAAAGCTCGACCAACATCTGGCCAAACAGGCCATGGATGCAGGTGCAGAATTCAAGCTAGAGACCACAGTCCTTGAGAGATCAAGAGAGAACTCACTCTCCATCCGAATAGGTAGTCGCGAAGATGAGATATCTGCCAAGGTAGTCATTGGAGCTGACGGACCTAGATCCCTGATTTCGCAGTCCATTGGCAACCGATATGATGACGAGGATAGAGACCTCAGTCCATCACTTAACTTCGTGATAGAAGGCATGGACTGTGATGCTGATACGACAGAGATGTACTTTGGAAGGCAGATTGCCCCAGGAGGGTATTCGTGGATTATTCCCAAGAGTGAAACCTGCGCCAATGTTGGCTTCGGAATGAGGAAGCTGTTTTCTTCTCCAGAAATGTCTCTGCAGCAATATCTCTACAGATTCATCAAGGCAAACCCCCTTGTGACTCCTAGATTGAGGGGGTCCAAGATCACTTCGCGCGTAGGAGCAACAATACCTGTTGGTGGTCCTGTGGCACGCACATTCTCCAACAATGTTGTACTAGTGGGGGACGCTGCAGGTCATGTGATGGCATCGAACGGCGGGGGTATTTGTACGGCCCTCGCGGGTGGCGAGATCGCGGGAGAAGTCGTCTATGACCACATTACAAACGATGAACCGCTGTCCCACTATGCTGACATATGGCGCAAAGAGCTGGGCACGGAGCTATACACAGCACTCAGGGTCTTGCGAATCGCCGATCAAGTAATGATATCAGATGCAATAACTGACCAGTGTATGAGACTTGCTGGTTCCAGGTATCTAAAGCACTTGATTCGTTGCAGACTGCCGTTTCCTGTTGACCTAGCATCGAAGACTCTCGTGAAAGTACTCAGATACTTGGAATAGAAGAGATCTCTCAGTGAATCCGGTCAAGCACAAAGTCCGCAATCTTGAGGAGCAGTTCGCCATTTTGCAGCTCTTGTCCCTCTAGGGTGGACTTTGCACGCTCAACGTATGTCTTGGCGAGTTCTGTCGCGTGGTGAATTGCCTGTGTTTCTTCGATAAGCTCGAAGACACACTCCAGGTCCCCTTGTTTCAAGGCCTCAACGCACCTCCTCCGTTCCGATTCTGAGCTGACCTCAAGTGCATGCACGAGTGGGTAGTTGCATCTTCTCCCTCTAAGGTCTGATTGGACGGACTTCCCGGCAATCTGCTGTGATGCTATCACGTCCAAGATGTCGTCTCGAATCTGAAATGCAAAGCCTAGCATCTCGCCAAACTTGCTAAGTGTGATCTTCTGTTCCTCGGTCGCTTTCCCGATCATGGCCCCAATTCTGGCCGACTCTTTCATGAATGTGGCTGTCTTGTGCTCAACCACGCTGAGGTACCTCTGTCTGCCGAAAGACTCCGGTTTGTCCATGCCCATGAGGAAATCCTCGGCCTCGCCCTCGACCATCCTGATTCCGCCTCGACCAAGATGGGTCAGCAGCTCTGGTGTTGCCTTCTCCCCAATCAGCTGGACGGCCTGAGCGATTAGTAGGTCACCTGCAAGAACGGCTATCTTCGCTCCGAACTTCTTGTGAGCGGTCTCCACTCCTCGTCTGACCAAGTCCTCATCTATAATGTCATCATGGATTAGACTAGCTGTCTGAAGAAGCTCGGTAGCCACGGCAAAAGGCAGGGCATCCTCAACCTTGCCACCAACTACTTCGCAACATAGCAATGTTACGAGTGAGCGAAGGCGCTTTCCTCCGGCAAGAAGCAAGTGGTGTGCTGCGTCGTAAAGGACAGGCGGATCGCCTCGGTACTCGTCAAGGAACTTCTTCATCCTATCATCGATGAGCTTCATCCGCGACTGCAGGTCTGAATCTCTGAGGAGGTCTCCAACCGAGGATGATCCCGTTTCCGAGGTAGGGCTCGGTGCCTCTGTAGTCGGTTCCGTCTTCCTCAAAGTTCTCTCTCCGAGACCGCCAGTCACTTGACGCGTGTCCGAGGGTTGCGCCATGCAGGCATTAAACATTTCGGGAAGTCCAGATGTTACAGTCTGAGATGCATAATGGCGGATTTGTTTACAGTTGTATGTTCTTGGGAAAGTCTTTTCTGGAAATCCATGCGCTTGATGGTCTACGAAGGAGTCGGATATATCCTTGACCGACGACGCATTTGAGGAAGAGTCAGACAGAATCACACCCAAACCTAGCAAGGCTCGGATATGGCTTATGGAAGCACGAGCCCCCTTCTTGACCGCGAGCATAACTCCAGTTCTTCTCGGCACGGCCATTGCTTGGGCCCTGACGGGCACCTTTCTCTGGGATGTCTTTCTTCTTGCGTTGGTAGCCGGCGTGTGTCTCCATCTGGGAGCCAACATCAGCAATGACTACTTCGACCACAGGAGTGGTGCAGATGACATCAATGTTGAGTTTGTACGCCCATTCACAGGTGGAAGTAGGGTGATACAGCAGGGGCTACTTACACCACGTGAGGTTCTAGCAGGATCGATGGTCTTCTTCGCTATTGCTGTGGTTATCGGTGTCTACTTGGCCTTCACGCGAGGTCTGCTCCTTCTTGTCATTGGTGCTGTAGGCGGCCTCTCAGGATTCTTCTACACGGCACCTCCAGTCCGGCTTGTCGCTAGAGGAATTGGAGAAGGGTTTATCGGTTTGAACTTTGGAGTTCTAATGGTTCTTGGAGCATACTATGTTCAGGCTCAGGATATTGCGTGGGAGCCAATCGTAGCATCACTACCTATCGCACTTTTGATCACTGGAGTTCTATACATCAATGAGTTCCCGGATCTTAGGGCTGATGAGGCTGCAGGGAAGAGGACAATCGTTGTACGACTCGGAAAGGCTAGAGCCGCCAAGGGATTCACTGTGCTCATGTTTGCTGTCTTCTTTTCACTAATCGCAGGTGTTGCCCTGCAATTAGAATCATGGTACGCTTTGACTGGACTGGCAACACTGCCCATTGGTGTCTTTGCTACCAGACATACGCTATTGCACTACGATAACACGATGGTGCTGGTTCCAGCTAATGCTGCGACAGTCATCACTCACCTTCTAACTGGTTTGTTCATGACAGCGGGGTACATACTTCTAGGACTCGGAGTAGGAATCGAATTTGTCTTTGTTGCTGCAGGACTCTTTTTCGCAATCTCACTCCTTCAGACTCGAAAGCTGGACATGCCTCCCCCAGCGTAGGCTATCAGCCAGACGCAGTAGTAATCTTATGGTAAACACTTCCCACTCTCGGTCATCGAAGGCCCATCAAGTCGACGAAGAGGTCTTCCACATTGAGCACTTTGATGTCAACGTCTCGTTTCTTGACTGCATCCATGAAGTTGAGCTTGCAGAATACGCAGGAAGATGCTAGG
>CAYFTD010000205.1:0-4960 GCA_964345915.1 uncultured archaeon | reverse complement strand
CTAATCACCTGATCAAGTGTCGGGCTCTCGCCAAGACTTCGTTTCAACTCCTTAGAGTCTGCCCCGAAGAAGACAGCTTTCTTCCCCGCCACCGATTCAAAGACAAGGGTGTTGAGAGTAGTCAGAAATGCCCGCACATCTTCATTCTTCTTCCATAGACGAACTATCAGGGCCATCGTTGCAGCCAGATCACAGGATAGCTCATAGTGTTGTGGCTTCCAGCGCTTTTCGAAGCCATCTTCTACGATTCCGACCTCCCACATGGGGAACTGCTCAAGGCCATCGGGTTTCTCGTGATTCATTACCTCCTCGACAATCTTTCCGCCTTTTCGTTCTCTTCCGAACCATATGGGCATGCCTCGAGGCACATGAGACGTGCGGCCGCAGAATGTGTACCAACCCTTGGTTGGTTCTGTTGCCAGGAGGTCTAGCACACGTTGAGTGTTGTCCAAGGGCTTGTCTAGGACATGGGCAGGTACCCAAGCTGAGTGTTTCTCACATCTGTGTTGCCCGCAAAGGGCACAGGGAAATGTGGCCTCGTCTGCCTTGGGCACGCCTAGGCTCTCGCATTCAGCACATAGAAACAATACCATCTCATCCGCGGTCTGTGGTGTAACGTTGTCACAGAATTGTGAGTGTCGGTCTACATAAGCATGGCGCTAATCTGCGTCCGAATCAGCTTGGCTCAACGTGTACGAACACGAGACCAATCTCCGGAAACGCTTCCCTGATTACCTTCTCAACCCTCTCTCCGACTTCATGACTGTCTATGAGTGACATGTTCGCGTCAACACGACAGTCCAGTGATACCGTTAGACCCAAACCGTCCCGCGTGATGTTCACATTATGGCAGTCATGTGCCGGGGTCCTTTCGTCTACCAAGAGCTTGATCTCCTCAACTATGTGTTCACTCTTACTGGTGACGTCTTCGGCCTGACTCTCTTCTCGCTCCACATCCATGTGCAGTGTAATCCTCTTGACGTTGGGAACCTTCTCCTGAAGTCTTTGTTCTAGCTGCTCTGAGATTGCGTGTGCAGCTCCGATTGTCATTTCTGGTTGCATTTCCAAATCTGCAGCGATGTACGTGCCATCCTCCATCATCTGAATTCGCACTTTATGAATGCCCAAGATTCTCACTTCTCTCCGAACAAGATCCTGAAGCAAGCCATAGACATCTGGATCGACCCTTTCCCCGTCCGCCTGAGTGACTGGCTCAATGTGCACCATGCAGTCCACTCGTTGTCCTAGACCTAGGAGTGCTCTCTCGACCCTGTCGGCTACGTGATGAGCCTCGTCAACAGACGTGTTCTCTTCCACAGCAATGACCACATCTAGGAACAAATCCGGACCAGCCTGTCTTGCCCTCACCTTTCTGCACTCAACTACGCCATGGATGCTACTGCAAGTCTCTTCAATCTCATCGTAGATTCCACTAGGGGCTGTGTCGAGCAACGCATAAAAGGCTCTTTTCGCGAGCTTGAAGGATACAAACAGGATAACCAAGGCAACACCGATTGCAGACAGGGGGTCCGCTATGGGGGCTCCAAAGAAGACGAAGACAAGTCCAATCAATACCACGATGGAGCTGAGTGCGTCAGTAATGAAGTGGAGCCCATCAGCCTCTAGCGCCTGACTTCCATGTTTCTCAGCAGTGGAGTATAGGACACGAGCACGCTCAAAGTTCACGATAATGCTTACAGTCATCACGACAATGCCTGCCAAAGTCGGCTCTGGCCATTCTTCAAGCCCTATCACTCGCAGAGCCTCCCAGATGATCCAGCCAGCCGTAATCCATAGCAGAACGGTCTGTACAAATGCGGCGAAGTTCTCTACCTTCCCGTGACCATAGTGATGTTCAGGGTCAGGATCCAGTGAAGCCTGGCGCACTGCCACAACGGTTATACCGGCGGCCAGAAGGTCGAGGAGGCTATGTAGGGCTTCTGATATGACGCCAAGTGAACCGCTCACAATTCCAACTATGATCTTCAGGACTGTCAAGGCCGCCGCTGCAACTAGAGAGATGAGTGCTACACGATTCACTTCTGTTCTGCGGACGCTATCTGTTTCCATGACTGTCCCGTGGACGCGCCTCACCCTCGTTTACCTTTAAGGATTCTCATGTGTGGTGAGATTCATTTGGCTGTTGATGATGCAGTTGACATCAGAACATTCAATACGTCGATTTGGGGACCATCCAAACCTGATTGTAGTAGGAGTCCTCCGCTATGTCAAAGAAGAAGAAGTTCGAAAGATTGGAGAAGATGCGAGAGAAGGCGAAGCTGGCCGGAGGAGAAGAGCGAATCAAACGCCAGCATGACCGGGGGAAATACACCGCACGCGAACGAATCGACAAGCTTCTCGACCCAGGGTCCTTTGTCGAGATCGACGAGTTTGTAGTTTCTCGAATCTCAGACTTCGGAATGGACAAGAAGAGAATCCTTGGAGACGGAGTCATCACTGGTTACGGCAAGATCGACGGCCGAAAGGTCTTCATATTCAGTCAGGACTTCACTGTCTTCGGAGGGTCTCTCTCAGAGAAGTATGGTGAGAAGATTTGCAAGATTATGGATCTAGCAATGGAGGCCGGAGCTCCTGTAATCGGTCTTAATGATTCAGGAGGCGCCAGGATCCAAGAAGGTATTCTTTCACTCGCCTCTTACAGCTTCATTTTCGAACGAAACACATGGGCCAGCGGAGTGATTCCCCAGATATCAGCAATCATGGGTCCTTGTGCGGGCGGCGCAGTCTATAGCCCTGCAGTCACAGACTTCACGCTCATGGTCAAGGGCACATCTCACATGTTCATCACAGGCCCAGAAGTGATCAAGACTGTTACAGGCGAAGAGGTGTCTTTCGAAGAACTGGGAGGAGCAATGACTCATAACTCTACAAGTGGTGTTTCTCACTTTGCCAGTGAAGACGAAGACCACTGCTTCGAACAGATTAGGAAGCTTCTCAGCTATATGCCAAGCAACAATCTCGAGGATCCCCCAAGAGTCGAAACTGGTCATGCTCGTGACGACATTGACGAGTCAATCGATGATGTAGTCCCGGATGATCCCAACAAGCCTTATGACATGAGGGAGGTCGTCACGAAACTCGCAGACAACGGTGAATTCTTCGAGGTCCATGAGCACTGGGCCAAGAATATGATAGTAGGCTTTGCGAGGTTTGAGGGACGCTCTGTCGGGATTGTGGGGAACCAGCCATCCCATCTCGCCGGCACAATCGACATCAATGCGTCCGACAAGTGTGCAAGGTTTGTCAGATTTTGCGACGCCTTCAATATGCCAATAGTGACGTTTCAGGATGTTCCGGGATATCTGCCAGGGACTGCTCAGGAGTGGGGCGGCATCATTCGACATGGGGCGAAGATTCTCTATGCATTTGCCGAGGCAACAGTTCCGAAGATTACGATTATCACCCGGAAGGGCTATGGTGGAGCCTATGACGTGATGTCCTCCCGGCACATAGATACAGACCTTGTCTATGCATGGCCAACGGCAGAGATTGCGGTAATGGGGCCTGATGGAGCAATCAACATCATCTTTCGAAAGGAGATTGAGAAGGCAAAGGACAAGGAGAAGAAGAGGGCAGCATTAGTAAAGGACTACAGGGAGAAGTTCGCCAATCCATATGTTGCAGCTGGGCTTGGTTATGTTGACAAGGTCATATTTCCACATGAAACACGGCAGTTGATATGTAGCGGATTGGAGGTTCTCGCCAGTAAGAGAAAGAGCAGACCACCAAAGAAGCATGGAAACATTCCGCTCTAGATAGACTTCAACTAGGTTTCCTTCTTCAGTACAAACCGAAGGAAGAGAGGGGTCGCTATCAACAGAACAACAATGGACCCATACAGCATCAGAGTCGGGATGTTTCTCGATGAGAAGAACGGTTTCACGTACTCTGTGTAGTTATAGGCGTCGATGATAGCTAAGTCTTCACCCGGGCCTAAATAGTCGCGACCGATTAGATATGCCAAGCCACTAGCGCCTACCGCCATTTGATTGTAGGATTTCATGAAGCCATTATTGGTTACTCCAATAATCCCATTCCAGACCTCTGTGTTAGCTTCATTGATTTTGTAGAGTCGATATTCATTCGCATATCGATCAAGGTACGTGAGTAACAACACAGACCCATCCGGCGCAACCTCGATGTCCAAGATCTCTAAGTATTCATTATAGTGCGGACAGTATTCCACCGTTATGTTCCTCGACCAGATTACTTCGTTCTCAGGCGTCGATTTGCTAACTGTAAGGACACTCCATCTATCCCAGTGGCTGCTTGGAAGAGGTTCCCAGTTCAGTTTGACAGTATATACGTTTGATTGATCAGTGGCAATGCAACTAGTCGTGGAAACATTGCCAACAACATTGCCTATTGAGTCCCAGTGTTTGAAATAGTATGGCCATGATTCAACAGTATAGATGTCATCTTCGTCAACAGTACAGACCTGCAGAGGTCTTGTAGGGTATGAGCCCATTTCTCGCGTCCAGAGTAAGTAGCCATCCGAGTCTAATCTCATTAGGTATGCTGGTTCTGTTTGATCTGAGGAATTCCTTCTGTAGACCCCTGCGTAGATTGACCCTCCAGGTGTAATGGACAATGTTTCAACTCTGCTGAATTCTCCTAGCTCGACTGTCCTTTCCCACACAGTCGCTCCATCATTCGCAATCTTGAGGATGGACGCATTTGCACCAGTTTCTGAGGCCCTGCACCCTCCGATGTAGATATAGTCACTATCAGTTGCAATCGAGTACCCGGCCATGTCCTCGTAGCGTCTGGTCCATATTCTCAGCAACTCTGGACTAAACTTCTGGAGTATAATGTTGTCCGTACCCCTTTGCAACCAGATGTAGTTTGATGAAGAAAGCGTGTAGGTGGAATCGTCATCTGATGTTGCAAGTCCTCGATAGTGTGGCCATACGAGTTCCCCATTGACATCTCCTTCCCA
>CAYFTD010000204.1:0-4360 GCA_964345915.1 uncultured archaeon | reverse complement strand
CTCTTGGTCAGCTCTGGACTCTTCAACACTTTCTATTTTGGTGATGTCCTCCAGATGTTGCCGTGGGTCCCGATAACAAGTCTGTCACTCGTGGGGCTCTTCCTTCCCTACAGGAAGTTCTTTCCCAAATAGCCCCGAGTGTATTTGGTCTTTAAGCCAGAGAAGTGATAGCTGATACGTTGAATCCTTTCAATCTCGAAGATTGAAGCGTCGGGATCCTTGTTGATGGCCACAATGATATATGAGGACGACATTCCCGCAAGGATTATTCCTCTCTAAACTTTCGGATGGTTTTCACACTCAGTTACTTGAATCCCTGGTCGATCTTTAGCTCAATGATTTCGACACGTTCATCGAATCTAGAGAGAAGTTTTCTCTCTTTCTCAGGAAGAAAAGCTTGAGTATAGTCCTCTCCTGCAAACTGCTTGATTCCTTCGAGGGTTTTGAAGTACATGATTGTAATGAATTCAACTTCATCATTCTTGTCGTTCCGGAATAATTGGAAACGTTCATACCCCTCGATGTTTCTTTCCTCAATCTCCTTGAAGATCAATTCCTTCAGTAGTTTCTCATACATGTCTGCATTACTTTGCGTGGTCCATCCTCTCCACAATCTACATAGCATTCCAGTTCACCTATTTTAGTTCAATAAAAAGAACTGTCAAACTTATCAATAAGCACATCGCGGTCAATAGTGGGTAGTAAGCGTGGAAACAGGGGTCATCGAACAAATGACTGACACACGGCCAATCACACCCATAAGAACCCAAAAAACAGAGGCGGAACGATGAGCAGGTTATTTCAGGTTATTCTAGAGTCTAAGGAAAATCCTTTTATGCAGCCTCAAGGTTCGACGCCGCCAACTTGAGAGATGGGCATCGGAAACGTCCCATCAAGCGTTTTGTGAGTGACACGGGATGAGCGTCGCACGAGGTACATTCGCAGTTCTGCTAGCCTTCGTAATCCTCGCTGGTGCATTGGCTCCAGTATCGCAGGTGCAACGTGAGATGGTCCGTGTGACTGATAGTCCAGCCGTGCTGGCAGACACCAATCTCGTTGTAACAGATATAGTAGACAACCTTGACAACGACTATGATGATGATGACTTTATCTTCCACGTCTACAATTATACCCACATAATCGGCAATGCAAATGTTTCTCTCTATTTCTCCAATACATCATTCTATCAGTCGAAACTGACTAGCCCGGCTGATGGCAAGTGCGAGTTCCTAGATGTGCCACAAGATAGCTACTCTTGGAATGTCACTCTTGAAGTTGCTCTAGGTGGCTTTGACCCTTCGTTGTTCAAAACGGGTGATATCGTTTCAGATGGTCCAGATGCAACTGCTAATGTCAAGGTCGGAAACATCGATTGGGAAGATGATGATGACGACCTGGAGGCAACAGTCCTAGACATCAATGATGATCCGGCTGTGGGCCTCAATTTCACATTAGTTTTCCAAGGGAATAGTACAGTTTACACTGAAACCACCCTGGGGGCCAATGGAAGCGTCACCTTTTGGGATATTCCCGAAGACGCATACACTTGGCAAGTCATTGTGCCGTCTGGTGACTACCTCGGCACGGTCATTGTTGAAGGGAACTTTCAGAGTAATGGTACACAGCAGTTCTCCCGCCAAACGCTCAGTCAAATCATTGGTGATCCTGACTATTATGATCTCGAGGTAATCGCCTACATGGAAACAAGTCTTGCAGCGATTGAAGGAGTCTTGGTGAATGTCACGTTCTATAATGGAACACTGATTGATGCACAGACCACGCCCTCAAACGGAACAGTCCTCTTCGCCGACCTCCCGATCGCATTCATCAACGTGAGCATCACCTATCTGGGAGTTCACATTGGAGCCAGTCCTCACACGTACAACCTGACGGATGTCTCGTTTGACATTCGTGCTCCAGTCGTCACAGGTCCAAACGACTTTGATGTTCTTCTCTGGGAGACCAACGTCACTTTGACTTGGCAACTCGAGGACGAATATCCGAGTGCTATCAGTGTGCTTGTGAACGGTGTGGAAAAGGCCTCGCAGGCTTGGAACGTCACACTCTATGAGTATACTTTCAACCTTACAGACGCTGTTCCTAGCTTTGAAATTGACCAGTACGAAGTCCAGCTCACTGCGACAGATCAGAACAGCAAGTCGACCGACCACATTGTTATCGTGACGGTCTATGAGAACGTGACACCAACAATTGAGGGTCCAGAAGACACTGAGTTCATCTTCCCCGAAACCGGTCACACTCTCTCTTGGAATGTCACAGATGATTATCCTGACAAATATGTGGTCACCCGCAATGGTGAGGAACATGCAAGTGGCTCCGTGAACCCTGACCTCCCTGTCATAGTAATTGGGATTGATGGACTCTCGATAGGTCAGTATACCTTCACACTGTTTGTCAATGACACCAGTGGGAACAGCGCTACTGATGATGTCATCGTCCATGTGCTGAACGACGACGTCGCTCCTGTGATTACCTACACTCCGCCAGACTTCGAATATACGCAGGGAGTGGCGATTCTTATTCGTAACTGGACCGCCACGGATGACTTCATGGCAACGTACACTATTACTGTGGACAACATCCTCGTCGTGGATGAGACTTGGGACAGCGAAACCATCGAGTTCGACTTCGCTGCGCTGTCCGTTGGAACGCACGAGGTTGTCCTGACGGTTTACGATGTCGGAGGGAACTCTGCGACCAGCACTGTGATAGTGACTGTTACAGTATCAGACGCTCTCACGATCATCATGGTCGCTGGAATCAGTGTTGCAGCGGTCATTCTTGTGGGAATCGCAGTCTGGTACGTAAGGTACAGATAGAAACAAAGCATCTCGCAGGTCGTGTAGCAGAGCACAACCGGGGGCCCGGCACACGCGGACAACCCATCTTTCTGTTATTACGTGATGCCGTCACGCTTTTATCCCCAGGAATCGCTTCGATAGCGAGTTGGGTATTGCACCCATTCTTCGTGCCTCTTGGTGAGAGTAATGACATTCGTCCACATACGGAACGTGCTTGAAGGAAAACATAAGGACAAGAAAGTCCACCTTCGCGGCTGGGTGCATAGGATTCGGAAGCAGAAGAAGATGGTCTTCGTTCTTCTTCGTGACCCTTCAGGTGTCGTTCAGACTGTCATCAAGAATGACGTAGTGAGCAAGGATCAGTACGAAGACACTCTTAAGATGCTAGTTGAGTCTCTCATTACACTCGAGGGCACCGTCAAAGCTGATTCCCGGGCTGAGGGCGGATATGAGATCCAAGTTGACTCACTGAAAGTTCTCCACTTCGCAGAGGAGTTCCCAATAACGGAACACCAGAGTATCGAGTTCTTGAATGATAATCGACATCTCTGGATGAGGTCGCGTAGAATTACTAATGTGCTCAAGATCAGAGACGAGGTTTTTCGAGCGGCACGTGAGTATCTGCGAGGCAAAGGCTTCTACGAAACAACTTCACCCATGTTCGTTTCGACAATGGGGGAAGAAGGAGCGGACATGTTTGAGGTCAACTACTTTGGCAAGAGGGTGTACATGACTCAGACCTCGCAGATGCATCTCGAACCCCAATTGTTCGCCATGGAGCGTGTCTTTACGCTTGCTCCGTCCTTCAGAGCTGAGAAGTCTCGGACGCGCAAGCATGTCACAGAGTACTGGCACTTGGAGGCCGAAGAGGCGTGGTGTGACCATGAGTGCAACCTCAAGCGTCAAGAGGAGCTTATCAGTCACATGTGCAACTCTGTTGGCGAGAAGCGCCTCGATGAGCTTCGCGAACTGAATGTTGACCCTAAACGTCTGTTGAGTGTGAAGCCTCCGTTTGACAGAATGTCATACACCGAGGCAATAGATACGTGCCAAGCGGCCGGACTGAAGATTGAATGGGGCGAAGACATCCGAACCGAGGCTGAGCACATCCTGACCGATGACCGAGAGAACTTCTTGTTCATCGAGTTCTATCCCAAGGAGATCAAGAGCTTCTATATGAAGCACAACGAGGCCGACCCTCGAACCTACAAGAACAACGACCTACTTGCTCCTCAGGGATTTGGCGAGATGATTGGCGGAAGTGAGCGCGAAACAGATGCCCAGCTTTTGATAGACAACATAGTCCGCGCCGGCGATGACCCAAAAAAGTATGAATGGTATATTGACATCCGCAGGTTCGGAACTGTCGAGCACTCGGGCTTTGGAGTGGGGATTGACCGCCTGATAACGTGGATGCTCGACCTGGAACACATCAGAGACTCGATTCCATTTCCAAGGACAGTCACAAGGATCTATCCATGATGGCAAGAACGAGGGTTTCCGTTAGACCCGCTCAGCAATAAGTCAGATTCTGTTTC
>CAYFTD010000203.1:0-3121 GCA_964345915.1 uncultured archaeon | reverse complement strand
AGTTTCTGCAGGCGCTGAAGGAATACCTTGAGAATCCGTACTTCATGAAAGTTTGAGGATGAATCGACGGATTCCACCCACGTTATTGCAAAGGATTATGAGATTCCAGAAAAAATTCTATCACAGAGGATCAGTGATGTTAGATTCGCGACAGTGTCCTAAACGTGGAGATACCAGAATAGCAGGACCGCATAGGGTAATGGGGCAGCACCACGTGAGAGTGGACCTTCCAGGGTTGCTAACAGCCACCCTTGAGGCCTACACGTGTGCGATGTGTGGATATACAGAGTTCTACGCTGACAGGATGGGCCTTGAGAACATAAGAAAGGAGGGCCGCTTTGTCGTCAGTCAACGTGAACCGAGATTCGCATATTGTACTAGGTGCGGCGCCAAGATTCGACCAGGTGACAGCATATGCTTTGAGTGCGGCTCCTCCCTAGACTAGCGAGATCCGAAAGGACCACGATTGTAGGGGCTTAAATGGCACCATCGGTGTCAAATACTGACGCAGCGTTCGCCTCTGCGTCATGCCTCGAAATACGACATCTGCTCTAAGCCTCGGACCAACTCTGAGGCTGCCAGCTGGTGGCGGAAGGCAATTCTGTCACCAGCATTCCACAACCCAACTGATTATCTCACTTCAGCCCGAAAAGTCAAGACTTAAGGTTGCATGCCACTGTTGGGCCATTAGGTCAGTTTGCTTCTGATGGCGATGATGGAGGATGTCTTGGCGTCTATTGGAAGGCCCAGATGTGGATATCTACCACAGTCTTGCCATAGAGGAAACGCTTGCCAGAGTCTGCTCTCAGTCGACGGACAAGACAAGCACATTGAGACTGTGGAAGTCTGACTCCGCAGTTGTTATTGGCAGATTTCAATGCGTGCACAAGGAAGCTGACGTTCTTCACTGTGAGAGAGAAGGTATACCAATTGCGCGCAGATTCACGGGCGGCGGTACAGTGTATCAGGACGCGGGCAATCTCAACTTCACAATCTGTGTGGATCGTAGTGAGCCATATGTTCCTAAGAAACTCCCAGAGCTCTACAAGACGTTCGTGGGCGAGATAGCATATGAGCTACAGCGAATAGGAATACCAGCGCGATTCGACAAGCAAAGGTCGTGCCTACGGATCAAGGGAAGGAAGATATCAGGGACTGCCGGATGGATCAAACGGGGAGTATCTTTCATTCACGGGACGTTGCTGATTAATGCAGACCTCTTGGCGCTCAAGAAGTGTCTCGAAGTTCCATCCAGTCAACCGAGATATCTGAGGAATGGCGGAAAGACAAGGTGTCTTGAGAGCAAGCGTGATGAGGTCACAAACATCAGCTCCGAGGTTCTGGAACCACCCTCAGAGAAAGAGGTTCGAGCCTCCATAATCAGAAGCATCGAGAAGATAGGGGATGTTTCAGTCGTCCACGGTCACATGACCGAGGAAGAAAGTGACACTGCGCATTCTTTATATCAGAGCCGCTATAGCCTGGCCGATTGGAACCTGGGGACGCGTTCCCCAGAGTAGAATTCGAGTTGACCAATATGGAAGAGGATGTAGAGAAGAAACTGAAGAGCTTCCAGAAGCACGTTGGCGCTCTCAACCGGGACATACCTGACACTAGAAACGCATTCACGGACCTACTGAAGACAGTGCATAAAGATGGGGCACTACCTGCTAAGTTCAAGGAGATAATGGCCATCGCAATCTCCATCATAACACCTTGTGAGCCATGTATGGTCTACCATACGAAGCAAGCGCTTGCTGCAGGGGCAACAAGAAATGAGATTATGGAGGCGGCAGCTGTAGCCATTGTAATGGGTGGAGGACCGGCAACAGCCCATGTGGCAACGGTTCAGGACGCACTAGACAAGTGGGCGCCTCGTGAATAGATCATACGAAGTCACGAATACACAGAAACTTCGCATCTTCAAGAGTACGATTGATGAACTGATGAGCTTCGTTCGATGCTATGTGAACTACATCGCCAGTTCGAAGCATCATCCTTCCATCACCCACCTTGACCTCAAGTTCCCCACTCATCATGTAGACTCCGTGTTCGTGTGGGTGTTTGTCCAAGGCAGTATGGCCGCCTGGACTAATGATATAGGTGCGCATTGCGAACTGTTTCGACGAGGTATCTGGGTTGAGCAGTCGCCTTCTGAAAACACCAATGAAACCTGGCTGATCGTAGGGCTCATACTCCTCTCTGGGGACATCCTTTGTGAGATACATTATTGAAACACTCCCCTTCCAATAATTACTCTAGGTCTGTGAAAAGCACTTTGATTGCTTCTTGGGTTTCCATTAGCCGAAAACCCTGCTCCCATTCGTCAAGAGAGATCCTGTGTGTTATGAGAGGACGGACGTCGATTTTCCGCGAACCCATCAGACGTAGTGTTGTGACCCATGAAGAAGGCAATGTCCCCCATGTCCCCGTCATTGTGAGTTCTTTTACTATCATAGGATCCAGATCAATTTCCATAGATTGCCCCCTGACTCCAAGAAGTGAAACATGACCAGCCACCTTCACAAAGTCAAGTGCCTGACTGCAGGCCGCACATGCACCAGAGGCTTCAACAACAACGTCGGCCCCCAGACCGTCGGTACGATTGCGGATCACTTCCGCCACGTTTCCCTTGGACTCGACGTCGATTGTAAGGTCTGCCCCAACCTTCTTAGCAACCTCTAGGCGCTTCTGGTCCGAACTCACCCCAGTCACTATCACTTCTCCTGCACCCATAGCTTTGGCGACTTGCACAGCCAAAAGACCCATTGTCCCGGGCCCCTGAACTACAACCGTGTCACCAGGGCAGATTGCTGTTTTCTCAGCCACAGCGTGTACAACGCATGCGGCCGGTTCAGCAAGGGCCGCCTCTTCAAGAGATACTCCCTTGGGTACCTTGTGAATGATGTATTCAGGTACTGTCAGGCACTTGGTAAACGCACCATCGGCGAGCGAGACTCCAAGAATTCGTTTGTCTGAAGCAGTGCATCGGTTCATATGCCCTGTGTTGCATTGATAACATCTACCACAGTAGGCAGTTGCTGGCGAAACTACTTTGTCCCCAACCTGAACATCCTGAACATCAGAGCCGATCTCTGTCACTGTCCCTGAGTATTCGTGG
>CAYFTD010000202.1:0-1632 GCA_964345915.1 uncultured archaeon | reverse complement strand
CGGTGCCATTTGGGGTTGAGTAGGTCGCCGTGATGCTTTGATCGTATCCTAGTGGTCCTGTGATTACGGGGTAGTCAGGTGAACTCAATATGGACGGGTAGTTTACATTGACAGTCAGTGTCGCGTATGAGGTATCGAAGCTATCCTTAGTCCAGGTAAGGTCCATCACGTATTGCCCGTTGCTTGGCAGGAGAGAAGTATCAATTGCCTTCGTGTACTCCCCGTTACCGTTGTCATCGAATGTATCGGTACCAAGCGCCCAATCTAGAGTCAGTACCCCTCCTGGCACTAATACATCGCTGTCCGTATCATTCACACTGAGTATGATTAGCATTAAGTCACCATAAGTAACATTGGTCAGCCAGGTGCCTACGGCGTCTAGTGGGTGATCGAGAATCAGTTCGGACTCATGCGTGATTGTGAACGCTCTCTTGAAGAATCCTGTAGAGTACCAGATGCCTCTGACGTCGGAATCGCTCACAATGGCCTGGGCAATCCAAGTCCCGGCAGTTGCATTTGACCCGAGTGTAAACTGCTGAGTCGTCGCCTGTCCCAGTGAGTCTACTGTCGCTGTAAGGTTCAGCCAAGAGCTTCCACTTGGATCGTACAGTGTTACATTGACAGTTGCTCCCTCAAACGATGGGTCGGTGTAGACTCTTATTCGTGACGAGTTGCCGGCACGGAAGTCGATTGACTGAGTCCACTGAGAACTACCATAGTCATAGAGGTCCATATCAGAAATCATGTTAGGGGCTGTGCTCTTTATCCACCATGCGCCCTGTTTGCCAAGTTCCGGGTCAACTTGATACACAGACACGTTCAGGTATCCGTCTCCGGGGTTGCCACCTATCCAGTTAGTCGTCAGGTTATTCAGAAGGTCCAATGGAGGACCAACATGATACACGTCACGATCCGCTGGTAATGACATGTTGAAGTAATAGTAGTCGAGATATCCTGATGGGATATTCGCAAAGAAATAGGTGGTATACTCAACCGTAGACCCGTTGGTTACAGTGAATCTTTCACCATAGGATGTCGGGCTTAGCTCGTGGGCAGTTACTATGTCTGTCCTTCGAGCGAACAGTCTAGTTTCGATGGACAGTTCTATAGCTATAGCCTCAGATGGTGCTGGGGCAATCGGACTCGGCCACCAGGTGAAGTCAAGTGAAACTGGACTTGTCTGCCATGGCATCACGGGCTCTTGAGTCACGCTGCCGGTGCCCCAAGTGATATCATCCACGATATCTAGACCATTCATCTGAAGATTGATGTCACTGGGTTTCGCTTTTGTCTTGATGTAGATCTCGAAATTGTCCACTCTTGCATATGGATTAGGATCAGGGCTGAACCCTTCGGCGGTCATGCTCCAGAAGCCGACCTCTACTGTCACATTTTGATCACTTGGTGTATCGAAGTGTGAAACTGGAAGGGTCATGAGTCCGGTGCTGTTCCATGCATCCTCTACACTCATATCTGTTTGAACTAGTCTCCAATCCCAATCAGAGGGATTGCTGCTTTCAATAACAACATAGAGGGCCATGGACAGAGCCCAGGTCCAGCTCCCGCTGTAGGTGCCAGACTGATAGTCAAAACTGATTCCGGCCCAGACAACCTCACCCCTAGGCAACTCCA
>CAYFTD010000201.1:0-1528 GCA_964345915.1 uncultured archaeon | reverse complement strand
CTTCCTGGTCCACCACATCAATGGTTACCCGCTGTCCAGCAGATCAACTTCATTCCCGTCAGGGCAAAGCTGACAACCTTCGCATAGGCCTTTATGCTTTTCACTTGTTGGACTGCACTCTGAATCATATCGACATTTGAGAACAAAGGATAAATCGTACTGGTCCCGTCGGACCGAATGACATTCATCCGATGGCAGGTTTTAGATGAAGTGCAGAAGGGTCTTAGCTCATGCTGAAAGAGGTGTATGTGATAGATAGTGGCATACTACTGTTCCACTACACCAAGGACCGTTCAGCTAGTGATAGTGATCAAGCTGTTCTCTCTTCTGGCTTCATGAGTGCGATTAGGGACTTCAGCAGAGAAACTAGGTCCGAAGTTGTTGAATCACTCTCGACTGAGAACGAGTACATTCTCTTCACTGCCAGTGTTGATAATGGCATAATCATAGTGGGTGTCTTTGATCGTCGTGCACATCAGGAAGTGGCGAGAGAGTCACTCGAAGGAATTGAGAGACTCATGAAGTCTGTTGAGATCCCAACAACGGGAGCTCAACTCGATGCTGGTAAGAAGAATGAATTGAGAACTGAGATTGAGAAGATCTCGGCTCAGCTGTTCGGAACAGACTACGTCAAGACCTACGTCAGCGAAACGCTTGACGGACGAACCGACATCTCACTCGCCTTTCTGCTTGAGGCCGAAGAAAAGGAATTGATAGCTAGTTTCGCAAGACCACGCCCCCTCTTCAGAGAGGAACAAGTTCGAGAATTCCTTCTTGCACACTCCACGTTAGTTAGAGCACTGTCAAGACTTGAGATTGCGGACAAGTATGCATACTTCACTCTCCAGTCTCCAGAATATGCAGTGGCATCCTGTTGGAGCGGTAATCTATTGAGCATCACAAGTGGTGCCATGAAGACTTCAAAGGCGGATGTATTGGAGGCCGCTGCATCTGTGTGCTATCATACCTCCTCTGATTCGCTAGCCGAACTCAACATGAGTCCAAAGGCCACAACACTGGCGACTCTCAAGAGCGATGGAACTATTCTACATCGGGACGGAGATGAGCTACCACCAGTGGGGGGTGTCTTCTTGTCAACACTGGTGAACAACCTCGACGGCTTCTTCAAATCTGTTACCCGCCGAATCTTTCGGAGTTTCGACGTCGTGACAAAAGGGGAGCCAACTAAGGAACTGATTCTAAAGAGAGCCGATACGGAAGACGACCTGACAATAGAGATTCTGCAACACTGACCCTTCATGACAAACCATTTTTAGGGCTCAACGCTGTTTAGACTCTCCCGCAATGACGTGTTGGTGAACCAGTTGTCGATGCTCGAGTCTAGTTCTGGGAGTAGTGATGCAGGAGCGTTGGATGCAGTGTTCCTCTACATGGGCATCCTTGATGCTTATGAGGCGGTAGGAATTGAGCTAATAGGACCGGATGTTCTTGACGAACATGTCTTGCCGAGAATGGTCTATTTTGTCCAAGAGTTCTTGCCAGAGATATTCTCAGAGCGTAGTGATTC
>CAYFTD010000200.1:0-10712 GCA_964345915.1 uncultured archaeon | reverse complement strand
TGCTTCTCTGCGACAGCAATGTACATTGCTAGCAACACCGCTGCAGGAGAGTTGATGGTCATTGATGTACTGACCTTGTCCAGGGGAATACCTTCGAATAGTATCTCCATGTCAGCGAGAGAGTCAATCGCGACACCCACCTTCCCGACCTCGCCTCTTGCCAGTTTGTGATCTGAATCATATCCAATCTGGGTGGGCAGGTCAAATGCGACGGACAGGCCAGTCTGACCTTGTTCAAGAAGGAAGCGGAACCGTTCATTGGTTTCCCTTGCAGTTGCAAATCCACTGTACTGGCGCATTGTCCAGAAACGACCACGATATAGGGTAGGTTGGACTCCGCGAGTGAACGGGTACTCTCCAGGGAAACTGAGGTCCTTCAGATACTCAACAGACTCTGTATCCATTGGAGTATACAGTCTCTTCACAGGAATACCCGACACAGTTTCAAACTTCTCTCGTCGCTCAGGGAACTTTCCAATGACCTTCTTGACAACAGAATCCTTCCACTTCTTCAGTGCAAGGAGAAGTGTTTCCTTCTCGCCCATGATAGAACACCTACTCTCTGACCTTGACCAGGAACTCAGCTATGAGTTTCTCAGCCACAGTGTATGGGTCTTCATTCCTCTCAGCAATCTTCGTTATTGCCTCTGCATATTCCGGCGCATCACGAAGCTGCTCAAGCAGTTTTCGAGTCAGCTTGTATTTCATTAGCGACTCAAGCTCTTCACGACTTCTGGCAATGTGCTTCTGATTCAAAGAACCGCTCTTCGTGAGGAATCTCATATGGTCTCCAATCTTCTCCACTAGCTCAGGTATCCCCTCACCGGTTCTAGCGTTCGTGAGTACGATGGGAGGTTTCCATTCCCTTTCCCGTGAGTCCAACTCGAGCATTGCAGAGATCTCTCTGACCTTCTTATCTGCGCCTTGTAGGTCACTCTTATTCACAACAAAGATGTCCGCAATCTCCATTATTCCTGCCTTGATTGTTTGAATATCGTCTCCGCTACCTGGTACGTCCGTCACAACGACGGTCTGTGCTATCTCGATGATCTCGACTTCAGCCTGTCCGGCACCCACAGTTTCGACGATTATGATGTCCTTGCCAAAGGCATCTATTGCGCGGACAGTGTCCGAGGTGCTTCTGGCTAGACCACCCAGATGACCACGTGTGCCCATACTTCGCACATACACTTCGTCATCAAGGGCATGTTCCTGCATGCGGATTCTGTCTCCAAGGAGAGCACCTCCCGAGAAAGGACTCGATGGGTCAACGCAGACTATTCCAATGGTCTGATCTTTCTCTCTGAGTTCAGAGATCATCTTTGTGATAATCGTGCTCTTCCCTGACCCAGGCGGACCAGTGATTCCTACGATGTGGGCTTTTCCAGTGTGTCGGTATAATCTTGCCAATGCCTTGACCGCTACAGGGTCCTCATCTTCGATCAGTGTGATTAATCGTGCAAGAGCGCGTCTCTTACCTCCGAGTACACCTTCGACCAGTTCAGATTCCGACAACAAGCCCGTCCTCACAGCATCCAGGCTATGCCTTGACATTGGCCTTGATGTATTCTACAATCTCATCAAGAGGGGTTCCAGGTCCAAAGATCTCCGCAATCCCGGCCTTCTTCAGCTCAGGTACGTCATCCTCAGGGATGATGCCTCCTCCGACGACAAGTAAGTCATCAGCACCCTCCTTCTTGAGGAGCTCCATGACCTTTGGAAACAGGGCCATGTGAGCACCGCTAAGAATGCTAAGTCCGCTGCAGTCCACAGCTTCATCAATGGCTGCTCTGACTATCATCTCAGGAGTCTGGCGAAGACCAGTGTATATGACTTCCATCCCGGCATCACGCAGTGCACGAGCGACGACCTTCACACCCCGGTCATGTCCATCAAGCCCCGGCTTCGCCACAAGGACACGGATCTTAGTCGCTGAACTCAAGAGCCCACCTCTTTCTTGGTTGGACATCGTGAAGACTAGCGTCACGATATAAAGGCTTTCGATTTCTGGCGAACCGGATAGACCAAATCAGGATTAGAGGTCTACTTGAGAGCGTCTGAAGAATCAGGATAGATCAAAACGAACACTGCTTGATTCAGAGTCAGGACGTTGCTGTCCACCCACGCAAAGACCATGTCGACGTTGTCCTTTGATGAGAGTCTAGCCAATGCCTCGAGGGTGGCATCTCGACATTCTGGGGTTTCCAGGAGGTCTTCGATTGTCTTTACAAGTATCATCTGTCGAACGTCTGGAGCAGTTTCTGTCAACCAATGAAGCACATTGTCCTTTACCTCAGCTCCTACGCCGGAGCTAGTGGCCGCATCAGTCAGAGTGTTTGAGATCTTCGCCACTACATCTTTGTCTCTGATATCTTTCAGTTCATTTTCAACTATAGTCACGACTATCTCTGTTATGTCTGGGTCTCGTCGAATGATATCGAGAAGATCTGCGCGAGCCCTCATTGGGCCGTCTTCATCATCCCTGGTCAAGGCTATCGTGACTCCTCTCAAGTCTTTGATTTGGAAAAAGAATCTAGAATATAGATGTTGTTCGTCTAGTTATCACACAAAGCTCATGAGTTCCTCAAGGGAATCGACCACTAGGTCAGGAGAGACCCCACCGTGTTTGGTCATAAGTTCATCCAAGTTTCGCTCTCTCAGGTTCACCCAGACCGTCGTCAACCCTACTGAAGAGGCACCAACAATGTCGGCAAGGAACTCATCTCCTATCATGAGGGTATCTTCAACAGAAGAACCAAGCTTCTCAAGGGAGCATTCAAAGGGCTGCTTCATCGGCTTGTAGGCCTCCACGTCACTGCCGTCAACAGTCGAGATGAAGTATTTCGCCACTCCAAGATCCTCAAGAATGATGTCGGCGTGGCCTTCGAACGAATTGGTCACAACACCCATCCTGATTCCGGCCGCCTCAAGTGACGATATGAGCTCCTCTGCGCCAGGCATCAAATCTGACATATCAATGTGAAGCTGTTTGAAATGCTGTGTTCCAAGCTCAATCAGGTCTTCGCTGACAGGCAACTCCAAGACTTCAACAGTCGTCCTCATCGCATCCTTCACAACGTTGTAGGGTGTCTTGTATGGTCCACCCTCCACAACCTGCTTGAGCTCTGCGCGGTAGTTGCGTACTAGTTCCATGATGTAGTCGCTCAGCATCTCGGAGGGATTTGGCAAGAACTGCGAGAGAAGCCACTCACTTGCCCTTATGGGGTACGCATTCGTGTCTGTGAGTGTTGAATCCAGGTCAAAGATGATGGCCTCAAACCTGTCGAAACTAAATCCCTTCAAAACAACTCAGACTCCGGATGTCTAGGCACCCTTACCTAGGTAGATGCCCTTAGGGTCAAGCTTGTGCATGATTTCAATCTGTTCCTTTGTTGGTTCGCTAGTGGTCGGTACATCATCCGGGATAATCAAATGGAACATTATGTTGTCAAGAACATCCTGAACCTCATAGCCCGGGTGCACCGACATCAGGCGAATCTTCAAAGTATCGGGGTCGAAATCCATCTGGCACATGTCCGTTATCACAACATCGGGGCCACCGCCAACTAGCGACCATTTCTCACGAGACCCAGGCCCCTCAAGATGACCAGGTGACGTCATGTAGTCAAGCTTCTTGACGAACTTACGTTTGTCATGTGTCATCATAATGATGAGCCGCTTCGCAGAGGATGCGATATCGTTTCCGCCACCGCTGCCTGGTAGCTTCACTTTGGGCTTGTCGTACGGACCGATGTAGCTCGTGTTGAGGTTGCCATACTCATCTATCTGGGCAGCGCCAAGGAAACCAACATCGATCTTCCCCGCTTGCAGGATAAACCCAAGGGTTTCGATTAGACCAATCGCAGCAGAGCAGCCAAAGTAGTATCTGGAATCAGCTACAGACAGCGGGACATGCCTTGGACGTGCGTCGATGAAGCCAGCTTCTGAGATTAGATTTGCCCTTGGAGCATGTGTTTCCTTGGCCAAGAGCGCTGCCAGTAGGGGCATCCCAGTTCCACCAAAGACATTCTCTCCGTCCCGAACATGGCTCGAGGCGCAGGCAACAAGAAACTCAATCTTTGTGTACTCAACCACTTCAATACCCCCATGGTTTCTTCGCCCGAAGGTCGTCCAACCGCTCCCAACCAATCACATTTAGATAGTCGTGGTGGTCCTCTACTCCTAGGATGTAGTCATTCAAGTATTGTTTCCAACCGTCTTCTGAACTCGTCATTCTGTGAAACATCATCAGGTGCTCAAGGTCATAGTCATAATATCCGTGGCACATCATCGGATGTGCAATGTAAGGAAGTATGACAACATGGTCGACATACATAGCAGGAATCTTCGTCTGGTCAGGTCTGAATCGGATCTCCTCCTCGTCGATCAGCTCTTCGGCCAGAACAATCAGCTTCTTTCCGCAACGTGAGAGTTCGATATCTTCGCCGACAATGCCGTCAATCTGGGCATTCCCAGTCTTATCGACTCTTTGAACGTGGACTATACTGAAGTCCGGCTTGAGTGCTGGGACGAGGCAGATCTTTTCTCCAGTAAATGGACAATCTATGATCTTCAGTTTCTGATCTCCCCTGTACCTTGAGAGCCGAGCCATGTCGGTTCCCATCATACTACGTAGCGGCATGAAAGGAACATTCAGTGCCCCTCCTAGGAAGCGCATTGCCATCGCAAGGTTTGTGTAATCCTCGACTTCGACAGATCTTTCTGTAACGCGTCTCCGCATTACATGTGAAAGACCTAGGGCCTCTATTGCAGCGAACGCTATTTCAAATCGCGAAGCCACGCCCGCACCGGCCATGATTTCGATATCGACCTCAGAACCACAAGTTGTTATCCTTAGGTCCTTCCTTCTCTGTCGAACCAGCTCGTGTGAGAAGGCGATTGGAGCACGTTGGAATCCAAATCCCCCCCATGCAATCGTGGCCCCATTTGGAACCATCTTTGCCGCCTCGGCGAGAGTTATGCGTTTGTCTTCGACCTCTGACTCTGTCAATGAATGCACCCGTTCTTGGCGGTGTCGTCTGGCGGGACAGAAACTATGTTCCTTTTATCTTTGACTAACAGACCAGGTCACCATCAACTATACTGATAACATAAGATGGCTCTGCATGAACGAGATAGTCTTCTGGATTATGCTTCGAGAGGTTTCCGTGTCCACTAAGATGTCAAAAGCGTGTGGTCCGTCTTCGTATTCCACAAAGTCAATCGGAACTTTGAGTCGCCTCGCTTCAATCAGGAACTGATCAATCGACTCGTTCAGATCAGGGGTCTGGTCTTGCCCTGCTCTCACGATGAGAAGAGGTATGTTCTTGGCCAAATCGTCAACTGTCTTTCCTACACAAGGATAGAGAAAACCGACTCTCTCAGCATTCTCAGACACTCTACGAGAATCCCCCCAATCCAACATGAATCCATAGTACAAGACTGCGAATCTAAGGTAATCCTTGGGTTCCCCCATCAGAAGGGACAGTGCGGTAGGGACATTGCCGGAGCAAGACCACAGACCAACTCTATCTTGATCTATCTGTAGAGAGGCGGCGTTCGTGCGAACATAATCTATGAGTTCTTGTAAGTCTGAAAGCGGTTCTGTAGTTTCATATGTGATTGCCACAAGTCCTGATGCAGCCAGCAACTTTCCCCAGGAAACGTATTGTCCTATGTCCTTCAGTTTGGAATTAAGCATCTCTAGCATCGTTGAATCTCTGTAACCAAAAACAAAGATGATCGCAGGTAATTGAGAATCTTCGTCAAGGTCAGGAGGGTAGTAGACATCCATTCTCAGAATGTTGTCATCAATTCTCTTGTATTCCACACCCCGACGGACTACGACTTGGTCCATGCTAGGAACTCTATACACAACCCGCTTCTCAATCATTGGATCTTAACTGTCCCCCGGATTCATTTGAATCCTCCCTTCCTAGGGAAGCTAATTGCGAAATACACTACTTGTCATTTGATGGCTTTTTGGAACTCTTCTTGGTCTTCTTCTTCTCACAAAGTTTCCAACAGTCGATACACAACCGACGACCGGTCTTGACTCTCCTCCCATAGCGTTCAATCGTGCCACAAGTATCGCAGCTCATCCTGATTCAAACCTGTTGTCTTCATAGATTAATCATGTGTTAGCTCAACATTCCAGACCTGCCGGCTCTTGGAGAACCTTACAGAAAAGTGGACGAGCCTCTCGAATTTTCGTTGAGCTATGTGCTACAAAGTCTAAAATTAACTCAGAAGTATCAATTCGTAACTGAGGCTGCGTATCTTGGGTCAGAATCCAATACGTGGTGCGTCCCAAGGTACCTCCATCTACTTGACGTGATGAAAATGTCTACTGATTTGGCCCTTACCGGTCGCAGACCCATTGCACGTATGTGCTCTAGAGGTCAAAGAGAGTCACTTAGGATTGGATTACCACTCGTTCTAGTTATCTTCCTTCTAGTTCCATTATTCTCAGCAACAGGCACACCCC
Organism: uncultured archaeon; assembly: GCA_964345915.1. GTDB lineage: Archaea > Asgardarchaeota > Thorarchaeia > Thorarchaeales > Thorarchaeaceae > SMTZ1-83. Next base: position 4,225 of record CAYFTD010000200.1, on the reverse strand, counting down.
AACCCCAAGCTCAACGGAACGGTCTAGTAGATGGAACATTCGAGCCTGCTTCAAACTTGATTAGAGTCAATCTACCATATTTCGTTGAGTCAGTAGCGGTAGGCAACACAACACATGGTAGAGGAGTTGCTTGGATCTTCAACGACACCCTCCGCTTCAAAGACCCTGTGAGTCAGGTTGACGCAGCAGTATCCATTGGAGTGGGTACTGTGTTCTTTGACACTCTTATCGGAGCAGATGTTGATACAGATGGTCAGACTGAGTTCTTGTTCATGATGTTCAACTCGACCAGCTTGAACATAGTCGTTGCAGACTTTGATGACAACAGCACCACAGAGTATTCGTTAGGGGCCATGCCCATGTCGGAACCGAAGGGGATTATTGTTGGCGATTTCAACGGAGATGGGCAGACTGATGCAGGTGCCTACAGTGTAGAGAGGTTGATTATAGTGGACCTCAATGATGGTAGCATTATCGGACTCTTTTCCGTGTCACCTGCGGAGATTGTCAAAGCGATTGTTGGCAACTTCTCATCAGTAGCTGGCGATGAGATTGCATTGCTGTACATCACTGATCCAGGGACAAGCCTTGAGAAGACTAATGTTGACACTGGTTATGGAAACGGCACCCTAATCGACCATGTGGAGTCAACCCCAATGGTTCGTGGTTGGGACATCATTTCCTTTGAGTACATCAACGATTTCGATAACATTGCTGTGACTATGCGCGACCATGGCCCATTGGAGAGCGTGGTGAGTGGATTCTATGCAAATCTAACTCCCAGATTTGAGATAAGAGATGCAAAGTACCTCGGAGATTCCTACGTGAAGACAGGTTACTTCAACCTTGACGCACAGTTGGATCTCATTGTGGTGCCTGGTCAGTGGTTCACTCCATACTTTGTCAATGGGGCCGATGGGAAGGTAATGAGAATCTCACAGGAGGAATGTGTTAGTATGTCTGCACGAGCCTTCACGACTGCATACCTGGACTCAGATTCTCACACGGATATAGCCGTTGAGGGGCCAAGAGGTCAGTTCGCGTTGATCAGGGGTAGCAACGGCGACACAGGCTACGAAGACCCAAGACTGCCAGGCCCATTCAGACAGGTTCTCTCCTATGATATCAATGGAGATGGAAGAGATGACATTGTCGTTCTATACGGACAGATCAATGTCCTCATCAGCGACACTCAGCCTCCGGAGGTAACACTTGACCCCTTGTACCCGACACATCCGACAGTTTACGACCCGTACCTCAAAGTTGAGCTCACAGCAACTGACGAAGTGTACGTCGAAGAAGCGAGGATCTACATTCGTCCTGCAGATCTTATGATTCCAGCTTACCAAGAGAATGTGATGACTGAGGCACCAAATGGGAAGTACATCTTCCTTGAAACCGATCTACAGCCCGGTAACTATGAGTACTACATTGAGGTCGTGGACCCCTATCTGAATAGGTACTCGTATGGCAACTTCACTAATCCACACGTTCTGCAAGTTGAAGGACACTATGAGTCCGGTCTATTCTATAACGTCACATTCGACCAAGCCCAAAGGCATGTGTTAGCGTTGGGCAATAATTCACTTGGTGAGAAACGCATATACAACGTCATCTCGGATTGGGAGAAGAAGACAACAATCCTAAGAGTATTCGACTCCAACTTCACGAAGCTCGGTGATTTCACGCTAACGGAAACTACGACGGATGACCAGTTCGAGGTCTACACGGGGATGTTTGATGGGGACAATGTGTTAGATCCAATCCTCGTTGGAAATAACCTAACGCACCTTCAGATTTGGGCATTCAATGGTGATACGTTTACATCTTGGAGGAACGCATCCTATCCCCTGTATCCCGCAAAACAGGAGCACGGAATTGTCATCGTGGATGACGATGGAGACAGTTTCGATGAGCTGGCGTATATTGGAGAGAATGTGACGGGTCTGTTCCTCGTACGAGCAGATGGCGGATTTACCACTTGGACAGATGTGCCTCTGAAAGAAGCATTGGCTGTAGTGGATTATGTTCCCGTAAACATGTTCAGTTCAGATCCCCAGCTCGCGATATTGAGAGATACGAGTGAGGTTGACTTCTATCATCTGAATAACGTGACATATTTGAAGACGCTCGATTACGCCTCTCCAGGCTCGACGATCTTTGATGAGCCATTTAGTATCCAAGTCTACAGGAATTCCACACACTCGAGTGCACAACTGTTAGTGGTCTATCGCAGTTGGCTGATTGACGTACCAACGAACTACGTCTGTCTTGTGGACGCAAACACTGTCAACGTAGGTGACTGGCCGAGTTACACGTTTACAGGGCAACATATCAGGGTCACATTGCCTCAAGACATAGATGCAGACGGGGTCGATGAGTTCTCCTACCTTGATGATAGCGGAAACGCTACACTCTGTGAGCTATCTACTACAGCCGCACAGTTGTGGACTGTCTATGTGAGCGAGGCCATTCCAAGAAGCGGAATTGTATTGGACTTTGATGGCGACGGAGAGAATGAGTTCATCATTTCGACCTCTGACGACCGGTTAACCGCAGTCAGCTTCAGTGGCACGATCGATTACAGCGCCAGTGTAGGTATTGCCTTCAACATGGCTCCAATTGGAAATGTTGATGTCGGCGCGGGCGAAGACATCGTTGCGTTTCCGATCTTCAAATCCCGTTATACCTTGGCAACATTGCGTAACCTAGACCTTCTATACATGCTAGATGTCACTTTTGATCTTGAAGCAAATGTAACTCTTCAGGGAAGCAGTTTGTGGGCAAATGCTACCATCCTGAACGTATATGGTGAACCAATAGGTGATGCTTCGGTATCCCTTGTTGCTTCATATCATTTCGGAGGGAGCACTTCTGAGCAGACATTGGGAATGGTATATGATGAATTGGCCGGTTTGTACTCTACAACTGTTGCTCCGAATTGGCCAATGGGATTAGCAAACCTGTCACTCTCTGTCAGCCACGAGTACTACATGGGCGTAGTGCAGGTATTCGAGAACGCATTAAGAGTCGAGTCTCCGCTCACTATAGAGGTGTTTACTGAGTCCGAGGTCTTCCAAGGGCATGACCTTGACATCAACATCACTGTAACAGATAGCCTTGGCACGAAAGTAACGGACGCTGATGTCAATGTAACACTTAACGCGGTCAATTATCCCGTTTCCTATGTGGGAGGATCGTACTACACCTCCGTTACAGAAATCAATCTCGCACCTGGCAGCTATCCAGTTCTTGCCTCAGCAGACCACGAATATGCAACAAGTGGGACAAACCATTCCAAGTCCGTGTCCGTTGTGGCGTACTCTCTGAACATCTTCCGCAACTCCCCTGCAGAAACCCTGCAGGACCAGTTCTTCACGACTTGGCTCAACATCACTGATCCATATGGAAATCCAATTGATGGTGCAACTGTACGGGTGGACTTTGGAGTCACAGAATTCGCACTTGTGGAGATGGCGCCCGGGAGGTATTTGCTTAGCGACTTGGCAGCTATGCCCGTCGGCAACTACACAGCAGAGATAATCGTGCAGCACTCCTATGTCGAAGGTACAAACTTCGGCTCATACTCAATGGTAGTAACTGGTACTCTTGCTCCAGCAGTTGGCTATGAGTCGACTGTCACAGGCGGACAGAACTTCAACGTTTCCATTTTCGTCTACGACTCATATGGCGTGACGCCTCAGGGAGCATGGGCTATTGTAGAACTTGGCGAAACCAATCATACAGCCACACACATCGAGGGAGCGGAATTCAGGGTACAACTGAATGCTTCATACAGCATTGGTGAGCGAAGCTTCATTGTATATGTTGGGGCAGACTTCGGACAGCCTAGAGCCGACATTCACAATCTGTATGTGTACTCACTGCCCGACATGGTCGTTGAGTCTTCATGGGGTTGGGTATTGAACCAGGGCGACATGACGACCCTTACTGTAACAGTGCGCGATTGGTCAGGAATGCTGGTTCCTGATGCAACGGTGACTGCATATATACCTAGTAGTGTGGCACTGATACCGGTTGGCGATGGCAGTTATTGGGTGGACATAGATACTTTCGGTTACGCTCCAGGAAACTACTCGATACTCGTAGCGGTGGAGCACACATACCTCTTCCTTGATGACTTCTATCGTGATCTGACAGTGAACGGTCAAGCCGCTGTGGATGTCCTCATTCCAGACTTGGTCTTCAATCATCAAAATGCAGC
>CAYFTD010000199.1:0-2705 GCA_964345915.1 uncultured archaeon | reverse complement strand
CTTGAAAGACCATTGCCAATGCCCATAGGTACTCTGCAACGAACAGTGACATGATGGACGGAATTGAGGCCGCCAAGAAGAGAGTGAAACCTATTACAATCAGGGAGGTTTCACGGTCCCCTTCCATGAAGGGTGGTCTTGTTCTGAACCATCCTGCTAAGACTAAGCTGATGGCTGCTACAAAACCGGCTGCAGTGCCCACAAACTGAAGCTGAATGTCCGATAGTCCGGGAAAGATCAGGTGAAAGAAGAGACCGTCTACAGCTAGTACCGCCAAGACAAGCGCGACGGCCCAGGTTCTTGTTGTCTTGCCACCTTGATTGTGTCGATGATGCAAGACAGCCAAGAGCAGCAAGACTCCAAGAATAGTTATCTCTAGTGCATCGGAGGCGTAGGCCTGCATTGTCATCGCAACCGTTGGTCCTGGTTCAGTCAATGAGATTGTCATGGCTGCACCCAAGTGGATTATCCCTCGAGATACCAATGCTGCAAAGATGATGGTTTCATAGGTGGGCAATACACCCCTAATGTCAACGTATACCCACGCGGCGGCAATAATGGCAAGAAGGGCTAGTAGCGAATGTAGAGCTATCCCTGTGTAGACAGAATTCCAAGAAGGAAGAACAGGTAGGAACAGTGCAAGGGCAAGTATGAAACCCAGAATCAGACCTGTCAATACATCACGACGTAGGTCTCGAATTTCGTGCACTTCTTCTCGCCGCCCTGCATGGAAACTCAAATATGGCCACTGATCACCACGCGCCACAGCAACGGTCCAAGCGCGGCACAACCCTGCTGTTTCTGGACTTGGCCATTCTTGATTTCTCTGGCCAGCTATTATTAAGACTATCCCGGTTACAGTCTGAAAGGAGTCAGATTGGTAGGTTGTCAGGTTTACAAAGTACTATCGAGGGCTGACAGAGTCTGGGTTTCCATCTGACCTACCTCAATGAGAAGATTCTGTACATTTGGTATGAACTTGGAGAACTCCTTAATCTCCGACTTTGCAGCCTCATCAAGCAGCGCAGGAATCTTCTCAGACATCTTTCTCACCTTGTCCAAAGCGTCCAAACCTCTGGATTCAAGGATTTCATTGATGGTCCACTGAATTCTTCGTATTTCTCGGAGTGCCGGATAATCCTGAGGCAATAGGCTGTCCGCCACATTCCGCCATACTTTCACGATCTCCTTGAATTCCTCGGAGGCCTTCAGAATACCATCATGACCTGTCAAGTCTCCCGCTTCCTTGAGGAAGTCAGCGTATATCTGTCGGAAGATTGCACCACCAGAACCCCCCGTTTCAATGTAGATATAGTGCATCATTAGTGCGTGAACCAGGTTCTTCGGGTCTGGGATCAGTTTCGGATACTTGCCAAGTTCCCTACTCCATTTGGCAATACCTTTGACACCAACGTTTCTTATGGGTGGATTAAGCAGAGCATCTATGTTCTCCCTTATTGCAGAAGGAATGATATTCTCTACTGGGGTCAGCTTGTCCGGCAGAGTGAACCTTGTCATCTGATTCATTGCTGGAAAGGGAGGGTACTCTGATGCTCGAGCTCTTTGTAGTTGAGTCAAAGACATGGTGTGAGTGCCGTGAAATCTGTCCGATATGTAGGCCTCATCGTTCTCCTCGTCAATGCCGTATACAAGGAAGTTGTGTTCTCCAAAGTGGTCATCTTCACCAGTCAGGAGATGGTCTAGGTATGCCATGTCGACACAGACGAGACCCGGCTGGTTGTTTCTGAGTGTGTCCTTTAGGAAGAGATGAGCCTTCTTGACGCTCTTGGTCATTATAGAATCAAAGTTGCCTCCCAACCTCTTCACGGCTTTGCCAAGAATCCCTGGAAACTTGCGGCAATCTGACCGATTCATCCCGCCCACAATTGGATATGGCATCAACTTCATGAACCAATAGATGAACCCCATCCCTGCAGATATTCCGACGATCATCGGTTCACTGATGTCATGGCCAAGGTGATGCATCAATCTGACTAGCGCACTAGTCTGACAGTTCTTTCCATTCCCGAAATGCTTGAAATCCAGAACGATTCTCTCGTCACCGATTCCAGCCGGGGCAAACTCCTTCGTCTTCTTCTTAGTCATTTCTCTCCCTTCTTCATTTCTCAGTTCTGAATGGAAACTCCTCTTCCCCTGATTCGATTCGTGAGATAAGCTGCTCCAAGTATTCGCGCTGAGCCTCAACGGCCACCAAAGGTCTCTCGAAGAGAGCCTTGACAATTGATAGCCTGCTTGTGTCTTCAACCTCTGAAACCCGCAAGTCTCCTATTCGTCGTTCTGGCTCAGTTTCCTTCAGCACTTCTATGTTGACGGCAGCATCCACATGACTTCGCAGGAACTCGGCCGCACGAAATAACCTCTCTCTGTATTCCCTTAGCGCCTCTAGCGCCTCCGACTCTGTAAGTGTCCAGATTGCAGACATGCCTAGGTCAAACACTGTATTTGCTCTTGGCGGATTGGCCAGACATCGTATGACCTGATCTCTCAGAACTCTCCTGCCCTTCTTTGTGACTTTGTATGTCTTCTTGGCTGGTTGGAGGTCTTCATCAGATTTTCTTCCTGATATCAGACGGCGTTGTTCAAGTTCATTGAGAGCCTTGTATATGGACGACATCTTGATGTCCACCCAGTTTCGGTACCCTCTCTGTTCCAGAATCTGGTTAATCTCGTAGCCATATTTCGCG
>CAYFTD010000198.1:0-5500 GCA_964345915.1 uncultured archaeon | reverse complement strand
GGCTATCGTTCTGTGGCAGAAGAGAAGAAGATTCGTTATGAGGGGTTGAGAGAACAGACACTCCTTGCCAAGAAGGAATCGGAACTAGCAACAAAGGACCATGACAATTCAGAGAAGCGCAGAAAGAAGAAGATCTCCACAGAAGAGAAACGCATTGACAAGTTGAGGACACAGATCAAGAAACATGAGAGCACTAGAAAAAAGCGGATTGGAGTTCTTGAGAAGGAGAAGCAGAAGGCCGCTGAAAGGGCAGCGAGAGGCTAGTCCCTGCTCGAAACAAGTCGTGACGCATCAACTTTAATAAGACCATTGTATCTTCATTTGGATTTAGGCCCCTCTCTTTAACAACCGTCAAGGCGGGCATTAGAATGGACAAGGAATACGCTCAAGACCTTGTGAAGATTCTCAGAAACATCGACAAATCCACCTTGTATGACTTCTTGGAAGAAGGGGAGGAACTGATCTTCAAGGTAGAATCAGGAGAGGTTGTCCTTTCTCTTCACGATGGAAACCTCATCGTCCGCACTCTTCCAAAAGCCGAATCCCACAATGAGATTCAGAATGATGACCGAGTGTTAAGGTCATGGTGACCTCGGTATTACTTCTGTGGAGCAGTTGTCTAAACAGAAGTCTGCAGTGAAGACTCCTTGCACAAAACGGCTTCTGGGGCACTCCTGGGACAGCTATACGAGGTTCAACGCGCGACTTCCGGTTATATACTGCATTTCCTATTCACATCACAAGTCTTGCATCCCTATCAGGCTGCCGCGCCATCACTAACATCCGTCGGAGTTCACAAAATGGCTGAGACCTGTATAATAAGAATCGGCGACATACCAGGTCGAAAACTGCGACGAAGGGTTCGCGTCTTCCTAGAAGGGGATGAAGTATCGGTAGAAGACGTAGAAGGACGAAGATATGGGGTCGTGATTCACAAAAACAAACTGATTCTACGATCCGATGACGGGGATATCTGTCAGTCCTGACTTCCTGCATACATCGCTCTCCTCTTGACTAAGGCGACCGATACGCACTGGTCTCAGCCAACACATCTTGTCTTTTCCAGAGGGAAGAACTGGCTTCTCTCCACCTACTCAAATCAATGTCTGCGAACTGGCCGTCTATAGAACAATCTCTGTTACTTCTCTACTGGATGGAAAGGCAACATTGATTGCCCTTGTCTGTCCAACAGTGACAATCCTTCTGACTGGCTTGTGTATGTGGCCATGAATGACCAAAACGGGAGATACTTCGTTGATTGTCCTAGCTATCCACCATGAGAAGCTGTCTTTATTTACGTCATCATCGGTTCCCAGAATAGGACTGTAGTGCATCAGAAGAATTGTGTGATCCGCTTTCTTGGATGTTTCCTTCAGAAGCCCTGACAAGCGCTCAGAACGCCTCTCGAAGATTGTTCTCATATCTATGTCGTTAGGAGTACCGACCAATTCACGCTTGTCAATTGGAGCACCGGCACCTACTATACCTAGTCTGGACCCCCCATGATTGATTATGATGGACTCTTCATCTAGGAACGTCACTCTGCCTGCAGTCAGATCAAGGATTTTGCTCCTTGCCCCGCTATACTCTTCATTCCCGAAACAAGCAACTATGGGGAATCCCGATCCAAGCTGTGAGTCAATTGCCTGAATGAGACGCCAGTATTCCGATGCTCTGCCAAAGGTCACCATGTCACCAGCGAGCAGAAACACATCGGGCTTCAATAGTTTGGAAAGAGAGCTCCTGAACTCGTTAAAGAATCTCGGACTATGGACATCTGCGACTGCCGCGATATTCACCATTCTCACTCTTGACTCTGAGATTTAACATGCAACTCTAAAATTCACTCTAAAGTTCCTTTCGAGGTGGCAGGTCTCGGCTTGCTCTTGGGTCGTCATCGCCGAAGCTCAGACAGGGGTAACTGCCTCATCGACACCGCCATCTGATAATGAGGAGTCTGTGCTTAAAAACTGTCCAACATGCTTCCTACTACAGTCAGGAACCTTCATAGGCCCCCATTCACTGCGTTCCGTGGTGTTTGCTTGACAGACAAGAAGAGAGTCCTCTCCTTGCTCACAGACATGGTAGCCACCTCCTCAGAGAGTCCTCCTGGTGGAGAGAAGGAAGTGGCGAAGATACTGCAGGACCATCTAGAGGGCTATGGGATTTCATGCGTATCAGTCGGAAGTCCAGAACGTCCAAACCTGATCTTTTCAACATCTGATGACCGGAAGGGTGCTCTTGTTATTCACGGACATATGGATACCGTTCCGGCAGGGTCTCGTGAAACTTGGAGCTTCGATCCATTCGGGGCCAAGATCGTGAATGGCAGACTATATGGTAGAGGTGCCGCTGACATGAAGGGACCTCTTGCTGCTCTTGCCGAAACCATGATTCTGTACAATGAGGAGAATCACTCCAATCCACTCGTAATGCTCGCAACTTCACAAGAAGAAACCGGATGCAAGGGTGCTGAGGAAGTTGCAGAGAGCAGCCTCTTAAATGGCGTTTCGTTTGGAGTGTGTGCGGAACCAACGAGCCTCAACGTGCTGGTTGGCGAGAAAGGAACGTTCTGGCATCGTGTTGTGGCGGAAGGAAAGTCTGCACACGGATCGCGGCCCCTTGAGGGCACGAATGCAATCGACCTATGCATCAAAGCCCTTCAGGTCCTCCGAGCTCAAAAGTACGAATACGAAGAAGATGAGCTGATGGGCGAACCAACATTGAGTCTAGGTACAATCTCTGGTGGGACAACGATCAATGTTGTTCCGGACCACTGTGAGGCAGAGATAGATATGCGCATAGTCAAGGGCCAGACAACCGAGGTACTCATGGAGGAGATGACCCGGAGATTGGCAACAGCAGGTCTTGGCGATAGTGTAAGATTGGAGTACATCCATGGCAAGCCAGCTGTTGTGACGCCCTATGAGTCTGAGATTGTCAAGGTAACAATGAATGCCGTTGAGATAGTGACAGGGCGCCATCCATCTCCGACGTCAGCTACCTTTGGCACCGATTGCTCTGTCCTCCAACCCAAGATTGGTATCGTGAATGTGATTTGCGGCCCCGGTTCGATTGAGCATGCACATCAACCTGACGAATACATAATAGTGGAGGAGCTCATTCAGTCAGTAGATGTCTACCTTGAGGTGGCTCGTCACTTCTCGCAGTAGTGGCTCCACAAGGCATGCTATCTACCTATGAGAAACCTTAATGTTGACGTTTGGTAGAGCTGCTCTCTAGACTGCCTTCCGCCAGGAGGGGCAAGTGTTCATGCAGTTTGAAGACCTCATCAACCTCCTACTCGAGCCATTCGTTCAATACCTAATCATCGTTATCGTAATTGGTGCTATTGCAGGTGCCGCTGCTCGTCGCAGTCGCGGGCCGAGGAAATCTCAGATGACCAAGAGAATGGAACGTATGATTGGCGATGTTGAGAAGGGTCGAGATGTTCGTGTACCGGAGGTCAAATCCCGCCAGGCAATTGTCACTAATCTCTTTGAGAGTAGGATGCGGGCTGTTGGACTGGAGCCAGCCACCGAGTCTGGATACATTCCTGTTTCCTATACACCTCTTGCCAAGTTCTTGGGCGAACGAGGTGTTCCTGATGACATAGTTTCAGCCATTGCAAGTGGTCTGCAAGAGGAGGAGACCGAGGAGGCTGTCCGTTCCATAATAGAAGCCGCGGTAGGGACTCCCGAAGTCGATCTCACTCCGACAGAAACCAAGAAAGCCCAAGACCTCGCTGTCGAGGAATGGAATCGTCTGAGGGGAACCGGCTGACTGCTAGGAGGAGAGTCATGACTGACCTGCTCTACATGAAGGACAACTATCTCAGAGAATTCGAGGCCACAGTCAAGAAGGCTTCAGAAGATTACGTCGTACTTGACAAGACAGTCTTCTATCCACTCGGAGGCGGCCAAGCGAGCGATAAGGGCACACTTAGTGATGGCAAGTCAGTTTTGACGATTCACGAGGTAAGGAAAGTCGAGGGTGAGATTGGCCACTTCACGAAGGACGATGTCCAATTCGTTGTCGGCGCCAGCGTCCATGGAGAACTCGACTGGGAGTGGCGATATGAATGCATGAGGTTCCATACCGCACAACATGTATTGTCAAGATATCTGCAACTGAACTATGGACTCGAAACAGTCGGAAACATGATCACTCCAGGAAGGAGCAGAGCAGACTACTCTCCTCTGGAGGATTTCGGTGAAGAGATGAAACGTGAAGTCGAGGCCGGAGTCAACTCCATTCTAACTCGGAACCTCGATGTTGTAACTCAGTTTATGGCCCGGAAAGAAGCAATCGCTTTTCTCCATGACAAAGGATACCAGACAAGATACTTGGAGATGGTACCTGAGAGCGTAACAGAGTTCAGAGTACTAGTCATAGGTGACTACGATGCGGCGTCATGCGCAGGAACACACGTTTCCAATACAAGTGAGGTTGGGAAGATTCAGATCGGGAAGAGTAAGAACGTAGGCGCTGGGAAGAGAAGAATATACTTCAGTCTGATGAACTAGCAGGACTGGCCAGCAGCCAACAGTTTTATGCCGTTATGTCAAACCTATCGCGTGGTTCTGATTTATGAAAGCACTTGTGCTAACTGCGGGGCAGGGGCTTAGACTCCGACCCCTAACCTCAAACAGGTCCAAGTCTATGTTGATGATTGCAGGACGCCCTGTGCTGCAATACATCATTGACAGTCTCAAAGACAATGGCATACACGATATCGTTATTGTTGTCGGCCACGGCCGTGAAGATCTGATCGATCACTTTCAGATGGGCGGCGACCAGGGGGTCAAGATTCGTTATGTCATCCAACACGAGCAGAAAGGCGTCGAGCATGCCATTCTCTCCGCAAGAGAGGAGTTGGAGGATGATGAAGAGTTCCTACTTGTGAACGGTGATGTCCTTGTTGAACCAGAAATGGTAGAGCGAACATTGACGAACCACAAATCCATGAACTCGGATATTACAATGCTTGTCACCCTCGTGTCAAATCCGGAGCAGTTTGGTACGGTCAAGATTGGCCATAGTGGCGTGGTGGAGAAGCTTGTCGAGAAAGGTGGACCAGATCGTTATGTCAGTAACTACGCCGTTGCTGGCGTTTCGGTATTCAGAGCTGAAACACTATCACTGCTGGCTGAAGAAACCACAATGGAGAACACAGTTGAGAAGATGATCGCGGACGGAAAGACTGTGGCCTCTGTTGTCTGGGAGAAGGCATGGGCGGAGTTCACATGGCCTTGGGATATACTAAACGCAAATAGGATTGTGATGGACCGTGAGCTTCGAGGTAAGGGGAGTTTCATCGCAGAGTCAGCCGAGATTCACAAGAATGTGGTATTAGAGGGTCCGGTCTACATAGACGAGGAGTGTATCATTAGGCCGGGCGCAACAATCAGTGGTCCTGTCTATGTTGGTAAGAGGGTCTATGTGGGAAACAACTCGCTTGTACGCGACTATTCGAGCCTCTGCCAAGACGTTCACATCG
>CAYFTD010000197.1:0-1635 GCA_964345915.1 uncultured archaeon | reverse complement strand
GCGCACTTCAAGTGGCCTTGTCAGCGATCTGTGCGAGCCTAGCAGTCTATATGACATTGGCAAATCTGGTGTTCCCATTCCCAATACTCCCTTACCTTAGATTTGAAGTGGCAGAGATCCCCGTTCTGGTTGCATTCCTTGCAATGGGGCCCATCATGGGCTTGTCAACATCCGTCATCTACTGGGCTGTCCTGAATGTTTTCGGCGAGTGGGTGCCGATCGGGCCTGCTATGAAGTTGGCGGCGATAGCTCCCACCATCCTAGGTCTCTGGTTCGGGACGTACTTAGCAGACAAGCTTCTCCACAGGAGGACGGAAAGCCTCGCATCTAAAACACTAGCCATCACGTCTGGAATCGTGTTCAGAGTAATCGTCACCACTCTTCTGAACATCGTAGTTCTCGTCTACCTAATGCCAAGCTTCATAGATTTCGCGACTGGGTGTCTGAACGCAACGTTAGGCCTCAACCCTTCATCCGAAGTTTCGGCGCTTTTCTGGACCCTCATTTTCACAGCCCTTTTCAACGTCATCCACTTCTTCATCTCACTCATTCCGTCCTATGCGATAGTCAAGTCTCTCAAGCTGGCTGGGATTCCAGGTCTCAGGGAGACCTGGCTTACAAGTTAAATACGCCTGACCACGCTAAATGACTAGTTGACATGGCCACCATTACACTGAGGGGCAAGGTTCTCAGCGGAGTGGGCAAGGGAAGCCTCTATACTGAGCTTGATTGGGCGAGAGGACAGTTCCAGGAAAAGATCGGCTTCACACCATATCCTGGCACACTAAATATCCGCATAGTCGGAGAAGACAACATTAGGCTGCTGAGATCCTTCAAGGGCATAAAGATAGAGCCGCCGAACGGCTTCTTCGGAGGGAGTTGCTTCACAGCCGTGGTTGATAAGAAGGTATCTGGCGCTGTTGTAATTCCTGATTCCAGTAAGCACCCAATCGATATACTTGAGATCATAGCACCCGTAAGTCTGCGCAAGGAGCTCAACCTTGCTGATGGGGATGAGATAGATGTGCAGGTATGGTTGGAATGAGGATCACGTCATGGGCACATTCTCCATGGTCGCCAGATGTCATGAAACATCTGCCCTAGGCGTCTGCGTCTCAACAGCCGTCCCCGCTGTCGGAAGCGTCGTTCCGCATGTCGAGAAAGACATTGGAGCAATCGCCACACAAGGCTACACGAATATCCACTATGGCATCGAAGGCCTAGAGCTATTAAGAATGGGCTCCTCTCCAGAGGCTGCCTTAGAGGCAATGCTGAGCAAAGACCCCGGAAGGCAGCAGAGACAAGTCACAATCATCAGTAGCGCCGGCGAAAAGGCAGCCTTTACAGGTCAACGATGCCATGAATGGAAAGGCCACATGACGGGCGATGACTACGTCGCCGCAGGAAACTTGCTCTCCTCCAGTGAGGTTCTGAGGGCTATGGTCAAAGCCTTTGAGAGCTCCAAGGGCTGGCTCGCGGAAAGGCTGATGAAAACGCTAGAAGCCGGAGAGGCTGCTGGAGGCGATAGGAGGGGCAGAGTCTCGGCTGCTCTGCTAGTCGTAGGAGACTGGAAGACGATAGAGACCCGCCCCTTCTTAGACTTGAGAGTGGATCTGCACGAAGAACCAGTCAAGG
>CAYFTD010000196.1:0-10651 GCA_964345915.1 uncultured archaeon | reverse complement strand
CTATCTCTACAACCACTACTCTCACAGTGCCGGAATCAAACTGGCGCAGATTGAAGCTTCCGAGTATCTATAGAACAAGAGCTAGGAGCTAGATAGACGCAACATTCTTTTTTGAACTGAATATGGGTCTGACTATCTATAAACTAGTGTGGACTGCAAAATTGAGCGGCTCAGTAGATGTATCCCCCATCCAGCACATCATGTTCCTTGGCATAGATGGTGGAGAGCTGCTGCTATATGTCCCGTATGACGGATCCACAGACGTCAACCACGACGTCAGGGCCGCGCTCCTTCGGGCCATTATGCAGTTCACTGGCGATGACATCCGATCAATTCGATGGTCAAACTTCTCTTACATCTTTGAACCTGGAGAGATCTCAATTGGCTTGATGGGGCTCACGGCAGGACACGAGGAATCAGTATACAGGGACCGACTAGTGAAGATGCTCTATGGTTTTGAGAAGGAGTATAAGCTGGCACTCCGAGATGATATCGGCGACATTCGCCGTTACAAGAACTTCGCACTTGCAGTGATTACAGAATTGCCGCTCGTCAATATTAGCCTCGACTCGGTTCCGAAGTCGCTTGACGAAGGAGATCCCATTCCTTGGCGTGTAGGCGAAGTCGATGTGAAGCTGGAGATTCTCCAACAGAGTGCAAGTGGCACACGCACGATTCGTGATATTATTGAGATGACTCAGATGCCTGAAAGAGAGGTTATAGCTTTGACCTCGATTCTTGCGTATTTTGGCTGGGTTGAGTTCTGATTACTCAATACTTCAGCTCTGCAACTACTTTGCCAGCTGGTAGTGTTATGTCGCAGTCGACGTAGAGCCCAATCATCGGTGTTTCTATCTCAACGAGGCTGAAGTCATCTTCTGGCCCACCTATAATCTGTAGATCCACCTCGCCCGAGCGACCGTTGCGAATGTCGTAGTTCAGGTATGCCGCGGTGACGACTGCTAGATCAAATGAGTCCCCTGTTACACTTGGAATGACCTTGAAATTGACATTTGGACCACTGTCAATCCATTCACCTTCCTCATCAAACTTGCACTTGGCCTTGAACAGTATGTTTCCATTTCTCTTGGTGGATGCAGTCAAAGTGTCTTTTCTCCACCTCATTGAAGTCTTGGCTAGTTTGCGAGGATATCCCCATATCTCTCTCCCGCAAGCTTGGGCAATATCAGTATCCACATAGTTGTGTGAGAAATAGACTCCCACCTCTTCTTCTCCAGTCTGAATGTTTTCAAATAAGCACTGCACGAGGAGGGCTGACTCTATGAAAGTCCCAGTTTCCACACATGGCATGTTGCCGAACAGAAGAGCAGCAAGCGGCAACTGAGAAGGTCTCAGAGGATCTGGTAGCATCTTCTCTGTGGACTCCTCTGTAGGGTTGAAGAGCGCAAGGAACAGCTCTGCGTCCTTGTAGAGGTATGGCGGTTTCGGATAGAATGGGCTGGCCAATGGTGTGCTGAACTTCTCAAGCATGGAACTCACCAAATCTTGTGCATCTAGTTGCATCTATTGAATCTACCGAGGAAACAATGGGGTTGGTTCGCAATCGAAACTGATGACTATGACTTGCCACATGTGGCTTGTTGTTTGACAGTCGTAGGATAAGTTGACCTTCGACTAGAGGAACTTGTTTCCCTTCAGTCAATTACAGCCCGGCCCTCTTGAATATCAACGGCCAAACGAAGACGCCCACAAGAACCGCGAGGAAGTATCGAAGGGTTCTCAGCCAGATCTGGGCTGTTGGCAGTAATCCTGAAAGACCCAGCACCACACCTATCACCAACACTAGGCCAACCACCACCCGGATAGCCATGTGTGTAGCCTTGATTGCAGACCCCGTTTGGAAACCGACGTACTTCTGCTCCAGCGGGACTGCAACTCCGAGTCCCATTATCAACCCTCCGTATGCGCCAAAATTGTCGTTTGGTGGGTATGGGAGAAAGGAACTGATGAGTATCAAGAGGAACGCGAGGGCTGATAGAGTCAACCAGAGGTACTCTGATTTGAATTGCGATGCGATGTTCGTGAATGGTTTCTCAATCTGGAGGATGACCAACACAGTGGCGATTCCTATGCCCCATCCAAACAAGACGTCTCCCAAGTAGTGTACGCCAAGGTACACCCTTGATAGACCAATCAGAAAGACGAGAATGACAGAAGCTATTAGCATCCACCAAGTCTTAACTTTCGCTGAAATCCAACCGTAGAAAGTCGCTGAGTTATGTGCGTGCCCGCTTGGCGTGCTGAAATTGGTTGCTTCAACACCTTCATACCAGTAGTTGTTCGGGGGAGTGTTGGGCGGCCTTGGATTTGCTATTACATACTTCAACCAGTAGTTGGAAAAGAGTGAAACAGTCATCACAGCTGAAGTCAGAATTGCCTCTCTCTTACCGAAGGTCCAGTACGCGACTAGTATGACGGCCACGTTGAAGAGAAGATCACCCACCTCGCTGACTAGTTTGAAGACTTCTCCAGCCCAAGGCATAAGGTCGCGCAGGAATATCGTAATCTCTGGGTCAAATAGCAAGGCACAATCCTCCAATGTGGTGGACAGCGTTGTGCAAGACACATGAAAAGGATTCCGAGAATCCTGAAGGAGCCCGGCTCGTTACTCCTTGTGAGAAGTTTAATAGAGGGCTTCCTCTCTTGGGTTTCTACGGAGATACTCAGATGGTCCTCGAGAATCTAGAACCGAAGTTGGTCTGGGAGATATTCGAAGACGTGTTTATTCACACTCCACGCGCATCGAAGAAGGAAGAGAAGATTCGCTCCAAGATCAAGGAATGGGTCACGAAGCAGTCGAAGTCTTTGAGCTTGGATGTTAAGATTACAGAGGACTCGACCGGAAATCTTCTGTTGAAGAAGCCTGCCACCAAAGGAATGGAATCCTCTCCACCAATCCTTCTTCAGGGTCACATGGACATGGTCTGTGAGACCGATCGAGCAGACGGCTTCGATTTTGATAAGGAGCCAATCCCAGTCCGTGTCCAGAAGAACGGGGAGTGGGTTGATGCAGATGGCACCACGCTAGGAGGAGACAACGGAATCGGGCTATCAATCGCATTAGCTCTCCTAATCGACACTGAAGTGAAACATGGGCCACTTGAGATTCTGGCAACCGTTGATGAGGAAACTGGCCTTGTCGGAGCATTCGGGCTTGATGTCGAGAAACTTGGTATAGAGAGCAAGCTGATGGTCAACGTTGACTCAGAGGAACTAGGATCCATTACAATAGGCTCGGCCGGTGGGGGTGACTTAATCCTAACAAAGAATCTAGAACGTGTTGAGCCTAAAGGTCCAATGGCTTTCTTTGAGTTGGCCGTTTCAGGGTTGCTTGGCGGTCACTCAGGCGTAGATATCCATCTGCCGCGTGCTAATGCGAACAAACTAGTGGCAAGGATTCTGTCGGGGCTAATCCTGGAAACTGGTGTAATGCTAGGTGGCTGGAATGGGGGCAACAAAGCCAATGCAATAACACGGGACTCGACAGCTAGATTCGGAGTACCGGCTGATAGAGCATCAAGGGCCGAAGAAGTCCTGATTTCTGAACGTGATTCCATTCTCAACTACTACCGAAGTTCAGATTCGGGGACGAAAGTCCATGAGCCCAACCTTGAAATCAAACTGAATAAGATCGAATCAGAGCCCTCTTTCTCTGTGGATGACTCGTCGAAGATTGTGCGTACCGTTCACTCATTGCCTCATGGTCCAATACGATTCTCTCCGGCAGTCGATGGTCTTGTTGAAACGTCCAACAACCTGGCAATCGTAAGAACAGAGGGGGATACTGTGACCTTGCATCTATCGGCCAGAGGTAATATCGACGACGAGTTGGAGTCGTTTCGAAGGGCTCTCGGTGACCTAGCGAAACTCGGTGGATGGGAGGTGGAGAAGAAACCACCCTATCCAGGATGGGCCCCTAACCCAGGAAGTCCGTTTCTAGAGTTTGTCAGGAAACACTACGAGAACGAGCTTGGAAAGAGCGTGAAGGTTGAAGCAATTCATGCTGGGCTTGAATGCGGCATTGCTGGAGCGAAGATTCCCGGACTTCAAATGGTGTCAATCGGTCCACGAATAGAGAACCCGCACACTCCTGATGAGAAACTCAGAATTGCCGACGTGGGTGTCCTATATAGTCTACTGAAGTCAATCCTTGGAAACCTGTCAGACCTGTCTTAGTTGAGTCATTTGCGCCTTGATAGCAACTTAGCGAGGCCGAGCTTCTCTATCTTCTTCTTTGACGGCTTGCCAGTCTTTCTGCTCCACTTGCGATGCTTGTACCAAGTTTCGAGTTGAGCTTCCACATCAGGAACATGACCCTCTGATGCACCGTCAAGTGGCTGCAATACTACCTCAGGGAGTTTCTCGTTCTTCACATCATACCCCAATTTCAGATTGAACAGCCGCATCGTCGTGAAGATTCTCTCTCCAGTAAGAGCAAGTTCTTCGACCGAGGAATCCCACCCCATGACCATCTTGACGAGCTCCACTAGCTCCTCCGCCATCACCGGAAAGAAGTTGCATATTACTGCAGAGTTCGTTAGACATCTCCAATCCTGATGTTTCGCCACAATCACCGCCTCATTGTCGAACCGATGATTGCTCTCGATTCCCAATGCCTCGTTGATCTGGCCCATCTGAACCGTGTACATGTCAGCAGTCATGTGACATGCACCGCGTGGGGACGTAGCGTAGCCAACTGCCAGCCCTGAGAAACCCCTAGGGTCATGCATTGGCAAATCAAGGCCGTTCACTTGGGCTGCTAGATTCTCAAAACCAAACTTCGCACCAAAGGCCACTGAACCTTCCGCCATTGTATTTCCAATGCCTTCTCGATTGGCGATCTTCTCTAGCATAACTAACGCTGAGTCGATTTCACCCCACCTGGGACTGATTCCATCGAGGTCTTTGGAAGTTATCTTTCCCTCGTTGAAAAGATAGTAGGCAAAGGCCACAATATTCCCACCAGTTATGGTGTCCAATCCAAGAAGAGTCAGTTGTTTGTTTGCA
Organism: uncultured archaeon; assembly: GCA_964345915.1. Taxonomy (GTDB): domain Archaea; phylum Asgardarchaeota; class Thorarchaeia; order Thorarchaeales; family Thorarchaeaceae; genus SMTZ1-83. The sequence goes on along the minus strand of CAYFTD010000196.1, from coordinate 5,623 downwards.
TAAGCCAGAGCCTCAATATTGTCGTTCAGGAGAAGCGATCCCATCGAACCAGTGACCTCGTATTCTGGCCCCGCAAACTTCTCAGTGGCGTACTTCCCTTCTTTGATCTCAATTACCCTGCCACAGCCAACGGGACACCTGTAGCACGCTGTCTTGCCGACTAGTATTGTTTCGCGTAGAGAGGTTCCACTGATATTGTACGAGTCAAAATCGGAAACAGTGTAGTAACCTGCCGGGAGTGAGCCGTACATCCCCACAGCCATATCGACATAGCCTGCGGTACCCAGAGCCGTGTACATCGCAACCGTTGGGTCTTCGCTCTTGTCTTCTTTGAGATAATCAGCGTATTCTTTGAGCCTCTCTGGCTCAGCAACAGGGACCTTCCTGTCGGACCCCCGGACTACGATAGCCTTCAGCTTCTTTGACCCCATGACAGCTCCCAGACCTGCCCGCCCCGCTGCTCTGTGATGGTCAAAGATGATGTTGGCAAACTTGACCAGGTTCTCCCCGGCTACCCCGATTCTAGCGACGCCCGGGCTTCGGAGCTTTGTTTCCTCCTTCAGGATTTCCCATGTTTCAAGAGTGTCCTTACCCCAAAGATGGTCTGCATCTCTGATTTCTACATTCGAGTCTTTCACAAACAAAAAGCTGGGCCTGTCGGCTGCACCTTCGAGTAGGATTCCATCATATCCTGCAAACTTGAGATCCGCCCCAAAATGACCTCCGAATGTGCTATGTGCCCATATACCTGTCAGGGGGGACCGTGAGCATGCCGAGGCCTTGCTACCCGTCGGTACCATCGTTCCACAGAATGGATCAGTGAGGAACATCAAGGGATTCTCTGGACTGAGTGGGTCTGTGTTTGCATCAATCATGTCGTAGAGAATACGAGCTGCCAGACCTGCACCCCCAATATACTGGCGGGCCATCTTGGGGTCAAGGGCCATATCTGAGATCTTCCTAGTACTGAGGTCTACTCTGAGTATTCTTCCACGATACCCTAACACTGGACTCGCTCCATCAGAAGTCGATTGGATTGCCCTCAAACATGTATTCGTAGATCTTGCGGATGATTGTACTGTCAGTGTTTCGTGGATTCATCGTAATGGCAGCATCCATCATTGAGTATTTCACAAGATTGTCGAGACCGGCCTTGAAGTCCTTCTTCTTGACCTTGGCAGCCTTCAGGCTTGTTGGGCTTCCTATGCTATCCATGAGCTCACGTATTGCTTGGGCAAACTTCCTGGCCACACTCACATGTCTCTTTCCCGGGATTCCAACTAGGCCAGCAAGCTCGGAATAATGACGGGCCGCATCAGGCACGTCCTTGTAACTGTACTCAATCGTATATGGAAGAGCCATCCCTACGGAGAGGCCATGATGAAGCCTAAGAACTGAGCCCATGCTGTGACCAAGTGAGTGAGCAAGCGCAACCTGGGAGTTACCGAAAGCCACACCCCCTAGACTGGCGGCAACAAGCATCTTCTCCCTCGCCTCCATGTCATCTAGGTTCTCGACTGATTTTGGCAGCCACTCAAACACCATCTTGACAGCCTTCATGGCACATCCGTCCGATATGTCGTTCTTCCAAGACGACACGTAGGCCTCCACTGAGTGAGTCAATGCGTCCATTCCCGTATAGGCTGTCAGGTTCTTCGGAAGGTCCTTTACGAAAAAGGGGTCGAGGATTGCGAGGTCTGCGACTAGTTCAGCGTTTACTGTTGCAAACTTGCGTCCGGTTTCATCTTCTCGAATCACTACTGAATGAGTCACCTCTGAACCCGTTCCGGCAGTGGTTGGAATACAGACTAGCTTTGCTTTCTCTGCCACTCCAAGCTCATCGAAAGGTGAAAGGGCTGTGAGGTCCATGTCGGGTTTCGCATAGAGGACCCATGCTGCTTTCGCAGTGTCCATGACACTACCCCCGCCGATTGCAACTATCGTGTCAGCGCCGAATTCTCTGATGCCTACAGATGCTTCACGAATGGTCGATATTCGCGGATCCTGTTCTGCGCAGTCCCATACGGCGATACTCCACTGGTTGTCAGTCAGAATCTGTACGGCCTTGTCTACCAGACCAAGTTTGTTAATCACCTCGTCAGTGATTATGAACGCACTTTTGCCCTTGACTCTCTCAAGCTCCTCAATCGAGTCTTCTCCGAAAACGACCTTTGGCATGTTGAATTCCCATGACATCTTCCGCAACCTCAGAGCACGTTCTCTGGCATCTCGCCCTAACAGCCAGACAGTTATTGAACGTCCTCTTATTTGTGACGTCTTACTCTTCCAGGAGAATTGCACTTGGCAGAGTTTGGAGTATCTCTGAGGCCTCACGCACAGTACTCTCTATGACATCTTGTACGCTTGGAAGATCATCTATACGCCCAGCTACCTCGCCACCAAACATCAATGCTGTTTCTGCTTTGGAGTCGATTAGGTCGTCGAATCCTGTCCTCTCCAGTCTGAGGATTTCATCGTTCGAATCCAAAGGTTCGCCTAGGTAGAAACGGGGAAGGTCCTTGAGAGTCTGTTCAACTATTTCCTCAGCTCTTCTGTTCCTAAGGAACCGCATTGGTCCGAAGAGGCCTCTCGCAACCAGTGTCTGGCGCTCCTCTCTTTCGATTATCGCCTGTTTCCAGATCGGTTCAAACTCGCTCTCTTTTGTGGCAATAAACCTGGTGCCCATCTGTATCCCCATCGCGCCTAGACATAGAGCAGCTGCAAGCGTGCTACCATCAGAGAATCCGCCGGCTGCCACAACAGGAGTTTCTACAGCTTTTGCCACTGCCGGGACTAGGACCATGGAGTGAACTGGGTCCCACGAAACATGAGCTCCACCCTCATGGCCTGAGGCTACGATAACATCGGCTCCAGCCTTCTCGGCCTTCTTTGCGTGATATACAGAAGGAACAACATGAATCCAAACAAGCCCCTGTTTCTTCAGTTCTGCCCAAGGTGTCGGATTCCCTGCTGATGTGACAACAACACGAAGGGTTCTTTCAACATCTGAGTCGCTCTTACAAGCCTCGACTACCTGTTCGGCAAACATCTGGGAAGCAAGAAGGAACTCGGCAGCAACAGGGATATTGACGCCAAAGACTCCTCTAGTCCCTTGAACGCCTTTTGCCACTGCTTCAATCGATTTCTGAAGAATCGCGGCCGGCGGGTCTGTTCCAAACATCCTAACTGCATCAACTGGAGCAGCTTCGGGAATCAGAGTCGCAGCCATCCCAATGCTACTGATCATACCCAGGGCTCCAGCTCTCGAAGCTGCAATCGCAAGATTCTCTGTCTTATACGGCCCCATGCCTCCCTGTAGTATTGGGTGTTCAATTCCGATGATATCGCAGATCTCGGTTCTGAGGAGGGTCATAAGACACCGCTAGTGCCTACGTCGATTTAAGTCTGTCATCTCGAGTCTGGAAGGAATCAAAGACCCTTGATACTAGATAGGATTAGCAGGGATATACTCGGTCAGGAGAGGAACTGGTCGACCGGAATTTCCAATGAGATTGGATATCCACTGCGGCTTGTATAGTTCCTTTAGAACTACACGCAGAGTCATTCGTTTACGAATCTCGTAGGAACTTTGGTGGTAGCATCAACTAATTCAGCTGCGGCTTTCGTATAGCGCATTATCTTCCCCATATCGTTGCCTTTGCCCAATCTGAATTTCCTCTGCATGAGTCCCTTGATTGGATCAATCTTCTTGTCAAAGAGGAGTCTCCAATTCTTGGCTGGGCCGGAATATGTGAACTCGGCAGTTTCGTCCGGACGAGCCATTCTTGCCTCTCTACACTTTCCGTGCCATAGGTCCATATAGAATCTCACAGTTTCATCCTGAGTTTCGTCAGCTTCGATCTCAAATACGAAATCGCCTTCCCAATCATGGGCAGCGTCTTCGTATGCCTTGCTGGCGTTTAGAATCTTCATGTATCTCGCAAGCCACTCCTCAGAAGGGAAGAGTATCTTCTCATCGTCTGTCAAGCCGTAGTCACCACTGAGCGCTGAGACTTCAAGCCACTGAAAAGGATTGTGTCCAAGGAAACAAGTTCAGGGGATTGTAAGAAGGGGTAATTCCAAAGCGTCAGCCAACTGGGCCAGATGCTGTAATCTCCCTATCGTGCTCAGACCATGAGAGTCACTGCCCAGCGAAAACATGCATCCGAGGTCTCTTGCAACTTCCAGAAAGCCTTCAAAAAGAGGTTCGTACCTCAGGCTCAGCTCCACTGCAATCCCGTTGTCTGCCAAGGCAGCTGCCACTCTCCTACCATGTTCTAGTTGGAAGGAAGTAAGAAAGCCATCCCAGTGGCCGAGTATGTTGAACTGCCCACCTTCCGCTGCCTTGGCCACTGCAGATGCCCACTGCAGGGAATTAGATCCCCAGTGTACAGAGCCAATCACGAGGTCGAACTGTTCCAGCCCTCCTGCCACTGGAGCGAGCGTTCCGTTGGACATTATATCCACCTCTACGCCCTCCAAGACTCTTGTTCCAGAGTAGTATGGTCTAAGATCTGTGAGAATCCGCCGTCGTTCCTCAATCAGCCCAATTCCACCCTTCCTTGAACCTCGTGATGGCCAGAAGTGGTCTACTACTGCAATTGTGTCCATTCGTAAGTTCGATGCGCGATCAAAAATCTCTCTTACAGAAGCATGTCCATCTGAGAAATCTGAATGAATGTGGAGATCTGTACGAGTGGTCGACATTGTTCTGAGAAACTCTTTTCCAGATATAACTCAGTCTGTCGGTATTGAATCCAAAGCCACCTTCGCGCAGGTAATCAATGCTTGGAAGCTATCTGTTATTTAGAAAGAGAGCAACATTCTAAGTGAGACTTTAGGTCTTAGTCAGAGGTGAATTGGCTGTCCTCCAGTGGAAGTAGAAGCTTACAAGTGGTGATTCTTATCTCCGCACATCAATTCTTCTCCTCCTTCCGGTAGATACACATCCCACGACCCTCAACACCAAACTGCTGGAGTGACAGACTCTGGAGGCAAGACAGCTCTAGTTCGCATGGTCTGCGACTGGCTTGCCTCTGCCCCTGACTTTTTTCCTTTGCGCCAATTAGCTCTCAAGAGGCACTCCGGTGTCAGGCTAGTAGGAATTGGAGGATCGTTGTCAGATTGCCAGACGTCCTGAAAAAGAGGAGAGAGCCGTGCTTCTGCACGGCCCTTCTATAGAGGAGGTCGTTTCCCAGTGTGATGGGACCAACACTAGATCTACCTCCGGAAGGAGGCTCGATACAGTTCGGTCTTCACTTGTGACTTGAGATGGTTGTACTTCTGGGGTGGGTCGACATTCAATTTCTTGCGATTCTTTGCCAGTGCCATTTCTCTTACACCACTGTTTACATTGTACAATTTGGATATCAACTGGCGTGAACTTTGCAGCTCTGAAACACGAGCCCCGACGAACCATTTCGGGCATTTCCCGCATTGCATGGTTCGGAATCTGGCTGAAGAGTGGAGATCACTGACTTCGTCCCTAATCCGTACCTAAACGATTTCATGCCATCACAACCATCAACAACAGACTAAGCCAGTAGCTAACGCCGACGTATAGCGTGATCCAGCTTCGTGAACGCTGGTCATCTGGATAGTGAATCCTCCAGAGTCTTCTTCC
>CAYFTD010000195.1:0-2870 GCA_964345915.1 uncultured archaeon | reverse complement strand
CCGTCATCTGGTATACCAGATCGATTCCCTCCCAGAGACCCTCATACAATACTCGCTTGAATGCTCTTATCCCAGTGTAGAATCCTCTCTCACCCAAGAGGTAGTTGATGCGGTGACCGGCCGGCCCTATGCCCATAGGAGCAACACTCTCAGCCCCCTCAAAGTGAAGCACTATCATTTCCTGCATTCCCGTCAACCATAGAAAGACTCTGCCGATTGCAAAGCCAATCACGCCTCCCGGGATACTGCTATAGAACACTATCTCCTCGTTCTTGATTTGTCCGATATTCTCGTAGAAACCTGAGCGAATTGGAGTTTCTGCGTTCTCCATCGCCGCGTCGATCAGAACCCTACTGCTCGATACTGATTTGCTGTTTGTATAGGCAAAAGAGTCCTGAAGGTGGTAGAGCCCTGTCGCAATCATAAATGCGAGTAGAAGGACAAGGCAGACTCGACCCTTCTTCACCGATGAAACCTCCCTGACACACCTTAGCTGAATACTTCAGGATAATATGGTATCATTCGTATTTGAAACCAACGACCAATATCGAAGAGTTTCGTCTCATCTTAGAAGAATCTTAGTTTGCGCGTTCTAAAGGAAAGAAAGCTGACCCCGCCATAGGGGCGGGGTATTGGAGTCACTCTGCACCTTGCTTTGTTTTGATGACTCGGAAGTACACGATGACAACGATGACCACTGCTGCTGCACCACCCGCCCCTGCAAGTATCAGGAGAAGGCCATCGTCTGGTGGCAGTGCAGGCAAGTTGTAGGCGTAGTGCTCGCTCTGCGCAGCATTCCCAAAGGCGTCTGCAGCCTCCACGTAGTACTCCACCAGAGCCCCTCCAATCTGACCCGGGATCGTGGCGTTGTACACTCCTCCGGACAGAGTCATCTCAGTGTCGGCCCATGTTCCTGCGTCAACCTGATAGTACAAGGTCACGGTGGCAAGGCTTGGGTCGTAGACTTCAGCCGTCACATTCACGTCTTCGTTCGCCCCGGGCTCAGATGGGCTCCGTTCGACATTCGAGATGTCAGGGGCAGGATCGTCGTAGAAGTAGACATCGTCGAATAGAACCTCAATTCGTGCTCCCACATAGGCTTCGGCTGTTATCAAAATCTCCTCAAGTGTTGTATCCGGTTCCGAGCCGAAGAGAGCCACGTAGTCGTTGTACAGATTCCTCACAAGGTTGTTCCAGACACCGACAGTATTGGCCTCGGGCATTATGATGTAGTCATCCCACCCGTTAGCCGTTTCCACTTCGGTACCGTTTGCAAGGATGTAGGCCATCCGTTCTCCTGAGGAGAAGTATAGCTCTATCAGGAGCACGTTGACGCCGGTCAAGTCCTCAATCCGCCAGTACATGTCAAGGAAGGTGTCGGTGTACCTATTGATTGGCCGATAGGGGAACGATTGGATGCCTTGGAAGATTGTTCCATCGCTCAGTGTCAGATTGGCCGCCTTCGAGCCGGTGCGTGCAGAGTCACTGACCGTGAAGTATGGGCTTGGCCCATAGGTCAGTCTCCAAGTCCAAAGCTCTTCTCCGACTCCAACCTGGTCTTCATAGCCCATGTCATCCAAGGCGGCTGACGTGAAGGAGAAGTCATCGAAGAGAATACTGATGCGTGCACCTGGCTCGCGAGTTTCCACATAGAGATACATGGTGTCAACAATCAAGTAGTCCGTCTGGTTCCAAGTATTCAGATCATCAAGTATGCTAGTGTCAAAGGTGTTCCATTGGCCAGTCGTGTTGAAGCCAGTGGCATTGAAGATTGGGGTGCCAGGGTACCAGAACTCATTCGTTGTGCCCCCTCGACACAGCACATAGTAGACATTCCACTCGGCCGTGTCATTCATACAGTTCACTGCTACATATGCATAGGTGTCCTTTGTAGCTTGGTCAAAGTCATCAAGAATCCACTTGAATCTGAACCTGTCAGGGTTCAGAGGTGAAACCCACCTGTCAATCGGAATGACAACATCAGCGGAGCTACGGTTCCCCATGGAAACCGAGGTGATATTCATGCTCCAGTCACCCTCCTGCCTGACTGTGCTCTGGGATATGTCCGCGGGGTCGCCAACCGAATAGAAATACCAGCTCCCGAGCGAGTTGAAGTCCCCGTTCTCGGTGGAGCCACCGATGACTACGGTGTCATTCACCATCCAGAGGTCATCAAGGAAGGCTCTGGAATAGCTGCTCGACTTGCTCTGCAGTTCAAACCTAAACAGTTGGAATTGGGTTGGATAGAGGCCGAAGGCATCAAAGAAGTCCTCAGTTATGTTTCTGTCAAACTTATTCCAGGTGTTGCTAGGACCGCTTACCCAGTGATATGCATATGAGCTTGAGTTTGACAGGGCGGAGTCTTGACTCCCAAAGTAGTAGTAGAGTATTCTTGTCCCCGGCGATCCAAGTCTGATCCATATCCTGAAGTAGTCGCTGTCTATAGGGACAGGTAGCTCGTCAATGTACCAATCGAACTTGAGAGTAAGATTTGTGGGGTTGTTCCAGTATGGCCAAGAGCTCCTAGTGAGTATTGCTTCTGCTGGGTGATTCACGTCTATAGCACGCGCCTGCATCCCAAGAGAGCCTGAGCCTTCATTCACAGGTTCCGGTGCGGAGGCATACCATAGATATTGCTCAGTCGTGCGCCATGTGCTGAGTCTTTGAGGTGTGTGCGGATCATTCCAGTATTCGAATCCTGGATCAGGGAAATGGTTCGTCTTCCATTCGCCCCGGCCAAGGTCGGCCTCGGCCGCTGTGTAGTCGGACATTCGGCCTGCCGCAGGATCGGTGGTAGGGCCAGTGTGTGATATCAGTCCGGTGCCTGCCACCAGCAGCACTGAAGCAGACAGCCAGACAGAGATTGAGAA
>CAYFTD010000194.1:0-4908 GCA_964345915.1 uncultured archaeon | reverse complement strand
TACCCGGGTCAGGAGGAAGGGTGGACATTCTCTGCCGGTCACTTGCAGCTTGTTTTGACTGGGGTCCAGCCACTTGGCCACTCTCAAGGCTTGAATTAATAGCAGTTGTCGGGAAGGATGTCACGTTACGATTTGAGAACCCTGATGATGCCGTGCCAAGAGGCGAAACGCATTGGGCGCGTGTAATCAGTAGTGTCCTAGAAGGAAAGGCGTTGGCATCAGTCTCTCGTGAGAGAAAGACACTGGACGAGCTACTACGGGAGATCCTATCCAGTCCGCATGAGCATGTTTGGGCTCTTGAAGAGTCAGGAGAACCTCTGGAAATGTGCACAGACTTGGACCCACGAGGAAAGAACAGTTTTATGCTTGGAGACCATCGAGGCTTCGATTCCGCAGCTATTCGGACAATAGACGACCACAGCATTTATCGTCTGACGCTCGGAAATACTAGCTACCCTACTAGCCATTGCGTAGCCGCGATTATCTCACGGTTCGAGGGGTTGGTCAGTGATGACGCAGGCAGATGATGAACGAGCTTCTAAGGATCCAAAGGCCTTAACAAGGCTGGTCAACAAACTCACGAAAGAGGTTCTGTGGATATACATTCTCCGTTTGCTCCAAGAGAGACCACTCTATGGATATGAAATAAAGGAACTAGTGACCAAGAGATTTGGTTTCTCTCCTGCTGTCGTCAGTGGCTATGCCATCATATATCGATTGACAAGGGATGGTCTAATCGAGGGGCAGACCTCAAGTGACTCTACTCGCAAGTATTACGAGATAACTGAAAAGGGCCGTGAGGCAATGCAGATGGCAAAGCAGTTTCTTTCGACCACCATTTCACGTGTGTTCGACTTGACAGAATGACACTCCTTCTCAACCAAGGTGTGATAGCTATAGTCTGCAAGAGAGCGATCCTTCCATGAAACTTGGCCAAATACTACATCTCTGATGCCATGATGACTTTGCGGGCATATGCAAGTCTCTGAACGACGGTGATGTGTGACAACACGCCGACTATCACGATGCAGACAGTGAGTACGTTGGTTACCTGGATCAGGGTAAACCACGCCGCTACTGAAGATGGAAAGAATGAAAGAAAGTCCATCCAGAGGTTGTTTGGAAACAAAGCAAGGAGTAGAATGCCTGCGAACGTCAGGATGAGTTTCTCTTGTCGTTCTGCAATGCCAACACTGCAGCTATCCATCCCACCAACGGACTCGGCCTTTGCCCTTGCGAAGCTTGCCATTATCATCCCGAAGAGCGAGAAGACACCCCAGGACCAAGGCAGAAATGCATCACCGGGAGATAGAGGCCACCAGGGGATGGCCAAGACAGTTGTGGGACCAAGCATTAGTCCAAACAGGAAGAGAAACTCGGCGTACCTGTCAAGAGTATGATCGAAAGTTGCACCAAACTTCGAACCAAGATTCGCGGCTCGGGCTACAGCCCCGTCAAACATGTCCATTACGACGGTCAGCAGCATAAGTCCGAAGCCCAGAAGCAGGTCCCCTAGGTAGAAAACATAGGCCGTTAGTATGGCCACAAGAAGGGTCAGGCCGGTTATCATGTTGGGAGTGATTCCAGTCTTGGCCAACAGTTGCCCTAAAGGCATCATTGCATCTTGATATCTTTCGCGCAGTTTTCCAAGCATGAGATTCACATTTCCAAGACCTGGGGTCGAGCTTCGCCGACTTGAATCACGTTAATAAACGTGTTGTGGGGTGGTCACAACACACTCATGATGCGGTTGAGGACCCAGTCGTTTCCTAGAAGGTTCAGAAAGCCACCCAGTCTTGGCCCCGATTTTCGGGATATCAAAATCCTATAGAGAACGACAAATGCTCGCTTGTCCTTGAGTCCTACTGAACGAGCAGTTTCAAAGACTTTGCTTTGCAGGTCCTCATCATCTAAAGGCTCACCTTCTAGGACCTCAACAAATACTCTGAGGAACTCGCGGTCACCATCAGTTAGAGTATCGATGATCTCTTTGGGTACTGATTCTGGCACCTCGACTTTGTCCTGTTCTGATCCATACTCATGAGCCCAAGTCTTGGCTCGCTTTAGTCTGATTGGGATCAGTTCTTTTGCTTCATCAGAGACTTCATCGAGTCCATATTGCTTCTTGAGAACCTGTAGGCAACGATCGAGAATCGTTTCAGTTCCAAGGATTCCCTCCATCTGAGATGTTATGACTGCGAATTTGAACGGAAGTCTTGGTATGTACTCCTCGGGGGCATCACCAGCAAGACAAAGAGGGTACAACAGCTGAATGATCTCCAATCGCTCTTCAGTTGTATCCTCTAGACCATAGAAGGTCCTCTCGAATCTATCGAACTCATCCACCGAGTCTGGAATTCTGTCAGGATGTAAATCGATTGCTCGCTCAAGGGGAGGCTTCAGCATCAGATACCTATAGAGCTCAGGAGGTGCGATAGATAGCCAGACCTTTGGACTGAAGACTATGCCTTCGGAAGTTGACATATCGCGACCACCAATGCGTACCCACTCAAAAGGAACTTTCACTGGACCGTCCCGCCCAAAAACGCGCCGGATTATCTCTAGACCAGTGTCAAATGAACCCCCCTTCACAGAATGGTCTTTTCCTGCAGGCTCACATGTCACGTTTAGCACGTACCATTTTGCTGGCCAATCAATTCTCCAAGAGAGTTTCATTCGAAGTCCATCAAGAGGCGCTTCATCACTGTGACCACATGATGGGCATGAAAAGGAAGCCTTGTCAGTAGCAGGATCATAGTCTGTAATTCGATTTACAACAATTTCCCCCTTCGCACCTGCCTGAATACGTCCGCAAGAGGGACAAAACACTGAGGCTGGATACCAATTCCTCATAGATTCGATGTAGTCTGCCTTTTGCTCATCACCGAAATCACGCGCCACATATTCAATGAGTATCTCTCGAATGGTTTCAGTGTTCTTGAGGCACAACCTAATAGCTTCCAGCATTTCCGGAGTTTCGTATAGTTTGCTTTGCCATATCACCTCTGGATCTACACCAAAGTCGGGAAATGTTTCGATGAACTCATTTGCTGCATGTGCTCCGAAGCTCTCACAGCATCCAAACTCATCAGGTACCTTAGAATATGGTATTCCAAGCCAGTCCTCAAGAGGGAGTGATACACTTGCAGGAAATGAACGCACAGGGTCATAATCATCAGCCACGAAGAGAGTCCGTGCCTTCTTTCCAGCCTCAGTGAGTTTCCGCTTGATGACATCAGCTATAATGAGCTCACGATAGAAGCTAATGGGAATACTGCCACTTATGCTCTTCCCGGTAGAAACCAAGTACTCGTCAACATCGCGTTTTAAAACAGTGTCAACTACGTCACTTATCCAGTGGATGCTATATTCCTCTTCTTGAGGTCCATCTGCCACCTGACGGTCACCAGTTTCACCCTAGGGCAGACTCTAAAGAACGTTGCTCTAGACCGAGAACTCGGACACTCTTAGTTCAGCTCTACTACTGAAGATAAGGTATGCTGGAACGGCGGCCAATACGACGACGGCAAGTAGCGCTGCAAGCGTGATTGTAATAGCCACTGGCAGGTACAGCAGAGATGGAACTGCAGCTTCAGGAATTAGGAAGTAGATGCTGAAGAAGGTAGCAGCTAGGACAGCCGGTATTCCAGACTTGAAACCCATGTCCACTCCTTCTGCGACTATTGTCTTTGCGATGAAGGTTGGTGTGGCCCCTAAGGAACGCATTATGACATAATCTCTGAGTCTTCCAAAGACTGATACCAATAGATAGTTCACCAAGCTGAGGAAAGCACTCAGAAGCGCTATCAATGGAAGCGGCTGCAAGAGCGTCCAGAAAGCTCCGATGGTGCTAAGATTCTCTTCCAAGACCTCCTGCTGAAGGAAAGTGTCCATTCCGTGAGCGTCTGCAAGCGTTTCGATCTGAGCGATGACCGAAGAGTCGTATTCATCAAGCTGAACAAGGACAAGGTTAGCCCCAGTAACTCCGTAGATACTCTGCATTTGGTCGATGCTCATGTATGCCACATCGCCACCGTTCAAGATGTCGAATGCAACAGCTTGGACCTTGAGTGATGCTCCCTGTACCTCGAGGCTCTGGACGAGAGGATCTACGTATAGGTCATTGGCCATTTGCCCACCTATCCAGACTTGAAGCGATGAATTGACCTCTCCGCCTTCGTAGTACCAGTCTGATATAGTGCTGTCCCAATCGATTCCAACAACAAGCGCAGATCCTGTCCGATTCTCACCAATGAACTCATACTCTTCCAGAGTAGGATTCCATATGATCCCAGGCATTTCGCGAATAGCAGCGTAGCAAAGAAGCCGTTGGTCGAGACTTCGAATACCTGAAAGTTCAGTCAAGTTGCCAATAAGTTCTGTAGGCACCATGTAGGATTCATCAGTGAAATTGAACGACTCGTCGAGCTTGGACCCTGTCAGAGAGTATGCAGTATAGTACTGATTCAAGAGGTCTGCGTCCCCCACAGCCACAACATTGGAGCCCATGGATCGGATCACATAGGCATCGGTAGTTGACTCAACAACGCCACCACCAATCCAAAGCAAGGAAGCAAGTGAAATGCTGAGAAATAGGGAAAGTAGAGTCCTTCGAGACCCTTTGAAGCGACGACCGGTGGCCTTTGTAGCAATTCGGAAAGGTAAACCAAACGTGTCCAAGTATCCAACCTTGCGGACCTTCGTGCCAACGTCGGGGTTCAGAGCGGCAATCGGAAACTCGTGTACCGTGTCGTAGATTGGCTTCTGTGCAGCGAAATACCCAAAGAAGGCATAGATTGCTCCGAGACCTGCGATTTGCAGGAGAGGGAAGTTTGCTGAGATTGTGATTGTGGGTACTACTGATGCCAACCAGAAGAGACCAACGAGGTAGAGAATTGCTCCAATGGC
>CAYFTD010000193.1:0-2584 GCA_964345915.1 uncultured archaeon | reverse complement strand
TGCGCGGCTCTTTTGATCTGCCTTGTGTAGTAAGCTTTCCTACTCAATCCTGTTCACCCTCCTTCCACCTCATCCATTCGTCAAAACTCACCGAAATCGGGATCGAAATCAACTGTTCTTCGCCTTGAAGCGACAGAGGCTTCTCCAATGGCTTAATGAAGATCTCCTTCTCATACCGATACACTTCGAGAGTTGCGTACCCATATGTCACAAGAAAGCTTGTGAGATAGGCTCTTCTTATTGTTTCAGAATACGTCTCAGCCCCGACAAAATCCCAGTATCGAATTCTTCCTTCACCACCAACTCTATGCTTCAGCTCCTCCCAAAAACGCTCCAACTCTTGCGAGAACGATTCATCAGTGAGTATCCTCTGCCTAATCATGTCCTCCCGAGTTGCCGACCCAACCTCTCTTTCCAAGGGAGATGGTTTCTGCCATCTCTCGCTTAATGGAAGGAGGTTCTCCCAGTATCTCATGGCCTCAGCCAGACTGTGAGGAGATATCTGTTCTAGCTCCACGATTGGATGCCAAGTTTTGAGGAATAAGTCAGCGAGTTCATTTTTGCTCATTCGCGCTATTTTCTCTTCAAGCAGAAATGGGGCTGTGTACAGGGAGGTTGACTGATGCTTCACCCAGTCGCTCTGAAGCTTTATGACTGAGGCGAGTCGATGAATGGCTTCGGCGTCGAGGCAGAGCTCTTCAAGGAGCTCCCACTCCGGAAAATACTTCCGCATAACCTTTATGATATCGTCAACATCAACGATGAATGGGTCAAGTCCCCGCTCCTCGACGGATTTGCATAAGTCTATGATGCGTTCAAGGCGTTCGCTGCCAAGTTTCTTCGTCCGCCCTCTTGAGGGCAACTAAACAACCTCCTTAATGAGCGATGTGCCTTCAACATTCTGAACGGTGATGATGTGAACATCCTTCTCACTGAAAGTCAGCTGGCTCGGAGTGATAGCGAAGAACTGCTCCTTTCCGGCAACCGTGGAAACAATCATCTCCGCAATCAATTCCCTACTCCTCGGATCAAGATGAATATCATACTCATCAACGGCTCTGAAGGGAGATCGAACGTGTTGTTGCAGGGCTAGGAGAAAGCTCATGGTTGCAGTGCTTCTCTCCCCACCACTTTGCGTATAAGCATCAAGAGGGACCGGTTTGGCTCCCTTAAAGCCCACAAGTATCTGCAGGCCAGCTTCTTCAATGTCACTCTCATTCATCAGCCGAACCTGCCCGATGGCTTGGGCCCGCGACAGGATTCCCTGATACCGAAGGTTGACGCGGTCTAAGAGATTTTGAACGACGTCTCTCCAAGACCTCATCCTCTCTTTGACTTCGTCTAAAGCCTTCTCACGATTCTCCGCGACTAAGCGTGCCTTCTCCTTCAGTTCCAGATAGAGCTTTGAGTAGGATTCGTACATGCGTTCTATGTCTTCGGAAACGTCAGTGAGAGCAGCAAGGTGCCCGTCTGTCACCCTCATTTCATCCAGTATCTCATCAATGGTCTTCATGGGCACCAACCGCAGTCCTGTCTCCTCAGCTCTCTTCTCAGCCTCACCGAGATCATTAAGCGAAACCCGAAGCTCCCTCTCCAGCCTTTTCACATTCTCTACAAGGATCTTCTTCCGATACTGCAGCAAGGCCAGGTCGATTTTATGATCTACTATCTTATCATGAATTCCATCAATTTGGAGGTTTAAACTATCTGTCTTAGCTTGAATATCTGAGATTTGAGCATCCAATTCCTCGAGTTGCCGACTGGAGTCTCCAACTGATTGCGTCAAGTTTTTGCTTTTCAGGTTGATTCGCTCAGCCCAAGCGTTTTCGGTGACCTCATAGGTTCTCTTGATTTCGGACAGCTGACTCCCAATGTCGACAGGATTTGTGCCTTCATGGAGCATAGTTTCTAGCTGTCTCATTTTCTCTAGGTATTCGCTCGTTCCCTTCTCGTGCATTTCCGTCCAAGAATGTATGTCTTCTAGAGCTTGGGTTGCTAGTGAAACGCTCAAGTCATGCCTTGCCTTTTCGCGCTCAAGCCTTAGCCGTTCCTCAAGAAGTTCTTTTTGCTCATCCTTACTCTGTTTAAGACCTACCTGAACTTCCTCCAATTGACTGTCACTACTCCTTGCTTCATCCTCAATGCGTGAAATCTCACTCGTTCTATTCTGCATTTGCCTCTTCAGATCGGAAACCGTTCGCTCTCTCTTCGCAACCTCAGTCCAAGCCAACTCCCTTTCCAGCAATCGCCGCTTCATTCTGAGCTGCTTCTTCTGCTGGTAGCGGTCGTACTGCTCTCTCCAGTAGGCTAAGGTTTGCTCGGCTGATTCTAGGAGCTTGCCGACGGACTCTTCCTGGCTCAAAATGCGGCCAAGCTTTCGTTGCGCCCTCAAGACGTTTTGGCGGTAGGACTCGAAGCCCACGGCAGCCTCAACTATCCTCAGCTTCTCCTCAGATGAGAGCACCGTGAACTGCTCCACCATGTTTTGATGCATGATTATCAGCATGTTCTCTGGATCGACTCCAAGCTTGGAGAGAAGCCTCACAACGCGGCTCTTGTTTACCGCCTTATTGTCCAGTTCGAA
>CAYFTD010000192.1:0-6553 GCA_964345915.1 uncultured archaeon | reverse complement strand
ACGATTGCAGGCTTGCGCGGGATTGCCTGGGCTTTCTTTTTCTGGGAGCTCTCCGCTTCTACTTGAACTTGAACCTGTATGCCAAAGCGGTGTTCCAGGAGCGCCTTGACGTTCTTTAGGAACTGTAATTCCTCATCAGGAGAGCCGAATGCCTCTCCGAATCTTCCGGGATCCTTCTTAATCCTCGCCAGCAGAGTCTTCACTTGCTTGCCACGTCGTTTAAAGGACTCGTCAGCCATTATTGAGGAGAGAATGGTGTGGGGGTCACCGGTTTCCTTTACTGCTTCGAGCGCATTTTGGACCACGGTTGTCTTCCATGCGTCCGCCACTATCAGGTGAATATTCTTGAACGATCTCTCCTTGCCATCACGTTGGAGAATCTGGATAATACTCCGGATATCGTCGACAACCTGATCGAAGTAGGTCCATTGCTGTTTTATTTCGGCTTGGATGAAGTTCTCGTCAAAGATGGGCCATTTCTCCAAGGAAACAAAGCTCTTGCCGTCGGAATTCTCTCCGCTGATCTCCCAGACTTCTTCTGCAAAGTGGGGTACAAAGGGTGTCAAGAGTAGGGTGATCTTCTTCTTGCATTCGTCGAAGACTACTTGGTCCACGCCCAAGTCCTCGTTGTCACTGTATGTCCGGACCTTGTCGATGAGTGAAACGATGTTAGTCAGACCGTCCCGGATTGCTAGCCTTTCGAGGGCCTCGGTCGTCTGCTTGATCGTGTAGTGAAGAGCATACAGTATGGATTCATCAACCACATGTGAATCCGCTCTCACCTTCTTGGGCGGAGTTGTGATGAGGTGCCATGTTCTCTGTAAGACACGGAAGGCGTATTCGACACCTTGGTCGGACCACTCCACTTCCTTCTCAGGGTTTGCCCCGGACAAGATGAAGAAACGTGCAGTATCTGCTCCGAACTTCTCAATGATGCTCTCAGGACTCACAGTGTTCCCAAGCGATTTCGACATCTTGACGCTCCTTATGATGTACTTGTTGCCGCAAATCCTGCAGGTTTCTGTTTCGAGATCATAATTCTCCACTGGTAGAAACTGCTCGTCGTGTTCACAGTAGGGACTTCCTTTATTCACCATTCCTTGGGTCAGCAAGGTCAAGAAAGGCTCATCGAAATCATGAAGACCGATATCCCTAGTGAACTTGGTCCAGAAACGTGCATAAAGAAGGTGTAGAATTGCATGCTCAATTCCTCCAATATACTGGTCGACAGGTCCCCAGTACATCACTGGACTCTTACGATATGGCAAGTCGGCCGCCTGCGGGTCACAGTATCTGAAGTAGTACCACGAGGAGTCTACGAAAGTGTCCATAGTATCTGTTTCTCTTCGAGCTGGCTCTCCGCACTTGGGGCAAGTTGTGTTTACAAAGGACTCCGAAGTTTCGAGGGGATTTCCATGTCCTGTGAACGTAACATCAGAGGGAAGCTTGACAGGCAGGTCCTTCAACGGGACAGGGACTACACCACATGAACTGCAATAGATGATGGGGATGGGTGTGCCCCAGTACCGCTGTCTTGAGATCAGCCAGTTGCGGAGCCGATAGTCAACGGTCGCCCTACCTCTCCCAATCTTCTCAAGGTGCTTCGACATTGTCTGGATTGCTGTTCGATTATCCAGTCCGTCGAATCGGTCGGAGTTCACTAAAACTCCGTCCCCCTCATAGGCTCGTGTCATCTGGTCAGCATTCAATTCAAACTCCGTAGGTTGGATGACTACGATGACAGGTAGGTCAAACTCCTGTGCAAACTCGAAGTCGCGCTGGTCATGGGCTGGTACAGCCATAACTGCGCCCCCTCCGTATTCATAGACCACAAAGTTTCCGATATAGACAGGAATCTCCCGCCCGTTGATAGGGTTGATCGCGTATTTTCCGATGAACATCCCTCTCTTCTCTGTTTCCAGAGCAATCCGCCTGAATTCACTCTCTTCGAGGACTTCCTTGAGAAATTCACGGAAGGGTCTCTCATACTCTGTTCCCTTGACCCAGGTTTCAACGAGTGGATGCTCTGGAGCAAACACGAAGAACGTGGCCCCGTAGAGAGTGTCCGTTCGGGTAGTGAAGACTGGTATGTTTTCACCTGTGTCCTTGATTTCGAAGTCTATTATGGAACCTTCACTTCGCCCGATCCAGTTCCTCTGCATGATCTTCACCTTCTCAGGCCAAGCTAGTTCGTCCAGCTTGTAGAGCAACTCGTCCGCATATTCACGAATCTTGAGAAACCATTGTCGAAGGAACTTCTGCTCGACGATCGAATTGCACCGCCAACACTTTCCACTGATTACCTGTTCGTTCGCCAGTACTGTGTTGCACGAATTGCACCAATTCACATAGGCCTCTTCTTGGAATGCCAACCCTTGTTCGTACATCTTGAGGAAGACCCATTGATTCCAAGTGTAATAGTCAATGTCGTTGCTCTGGATTTGTCGGGACCAATCGTAGGACAATCCTAGACGTTGCTGTTGAGTCTTGATCTCGCTGATATTGTCCCACGTCCACTTCTCAGGATGAATGCCGTGAGCAATGGCAGCATTCTCAGCAGGCAGCCCAAACGCGTCGTAACCCATTGGATATAGAACATTGTGGCCACGCATTCGCTTGTATCGAGCAAATGCGTCTCCAATAGAGTAGTTACGAAGGTGACCCATATGGAGAGATCTACTCGGATAGGGATACATCTCCAAGCAGTAGTACTTTGGTCGACTGGTATCCTCTGTAACTTCGAATATCTTGGCTGCATCCCATCGTTTCTGCCACTTGACTTCAATCTCTTGGGGTTCGTACTTCATTCGCTGGACTCCTGACAATCTGGATGGTTCAGTCATTCCATTTTATACTCGTCGCCTTGACCTAGGATAACAACTTCGGTTGAGGAGTTGCTCTCAACTTTCGTCTTGGAAACACGAGGAACAGCCGATTTGAGATGTATTGGAATTGCAGCTCTCGGATTAATCATTCTTGCTGCCTCTGACGCCTCCTCGATGTCGATTGTGAATGGTGCAGTCTAGTGTATATTTGTTTCACATCATCCTGCACAAAACAAGAAGACAGCTGGCAAGAAAGGAGCCGTCAAGCCCTTGCCCTCTTGCCAGTTTCATTGAACCAATCCATTTGCATCTCTTCGTCTGTTCAATTGCATCGCTTGTTTGTCTAAGACCTCTTCGCTTCTTCTTCGCGCTTCTGCCGCTCCTTCTCCAAATCGCGAATCCGCTTATCTCTTGAATCCTCTGCTTTCTTGATTCGTTTCTGTACTTCTCGAACCCTCTTCTCGGCACTTGACAGTTCCTTCTTCCGACGTTTTTTTGCGTTCTTGTACTCCTTGTTAGCATCGCTGAACTCTTTCTTCGCAAGACTCAATTCACGTTCAATACTCTCAGCGCGGGTTCGTTTGGTTTCGGCTACGGTGCGATAACGTTCAATCTCTTCGTCAAGACGGGATCGTAGCTTGTCTAGCTCTAACTGTAGCTGTTGATGCTCAATATTGAAGGCGTTTATGTCAGACTCCAGCTGTCTGACCTTCTCATCTCTATCGATGTCATCAACCTTCACAGCAACGGTCGGTGCTGGAGGAACGGGAGGAAGGTCTTCCGGTGGCGGCTCTTCAGGAGGAGCCATCGGTTCTTCGATTGGTTCTTCGACTTTGGCTTCGACTTCAGCTTCAACCTCTGATTCGTCGACGGCGGGTGGTTCAGGAATCTCCTCCTCAGGGAGCTCTTCCTCTAGAGCAGCTTCAGTGGCTTCCGGTTCAGCTGGTACGTCTTCAACAGTGGCACGTGCCTCCGCAGCTCTGACCTTCTCGAGGATATCCTTGACGACTTCCCTACCTTCCTCATAGTCCAGTACCTCTGGCTCAGCGACCTTAACGTCTTCCTCTGATTCCCATTTCTCGGCCTCTTCCAGTGGCTCATGGTCAATTGTCAAATCAGAAAGCGTGGCGTCGTCTTCTTCCTCGACCTTAGTAGAAGCGACCACGCTTGTAAAGAGTGGCTCAGCATCTTTAGGGGCCGTGTCTTCCTCAACTGGTTCGGGTTCTGGTTCCTTAACCGGTTCAGGTGTAGGTGGCTCTTCTTTTTTCAGGAGAGATGCTCCGCAGGCTCGACAGAACTTCCGCATCACATCATTTGCCTTTCCGCACTTCGGGCACGTTTTCAAGTTGGATTGTCTCCTTTGTTTGTCAGTAGTGTCTTCTCTGTAGATTCATCCTTAGATATACATTTGGCGTATCTTCTGGTTGAGGAATCCCTCTTCTATTCTGGATTTCTTCGAGTTCTAAACATGCAAATTGTGGAGGAAGGGGCACCTCCACGGAAGATTGTGTTTCTTCTCATTGAGGGAACGGACTAGCTCTTGGGCATAGTCCTGCTTCAAAAATGGCGAACGGAATGCTGTTGGACTATTGTTTCAGCATTCCGATTACACTTTCCTTGCTTACTCGCATTCCGCGACCTTTGGCTACTTCCTGAAGGGGGTAGACCATGCCGCAATTATCACACTTTATTGCCGAGTAGATGACTCCGCCACCGGGGACCTGAACCTCATGGATGACCATCTTCCAGTCCTCAGTACCACACGATTCACAGGAAATCTTCATGGCTTGGACTCAGAGTGGATGAAGATAAACTCTGCCACAGTCAATTCAAGAGAAACTATCGCGAAACCACACAGAATAGGTCATAGAACGTCCTTCGCTGATGTTCCTTCGTGCGCTCCTGAAAGAGATATTACGAACTCAATGTTAACAACCATTGTACATCTGTTCGCGAGGTTTCTAGGATGCAACAGTTTGATGTAGCGAGCTTCTCAATAGTTGTCGCTTCAATAAGTGTGGTCTTGGGAGTGTTACTAGCCATTCTGCAGCTGAGAGAACAGAATAAGACTAGACAAGCTCAACTCTTCATGGAGATATATGAGCAGTTTTCGCGTGGCGAGTCTCTAGAATGGCGTGACAAAGTAGTAGAGGAGTTCAAAGACCATAACCAAGATGGTCATCCCGCGATTTGGGAAACAAATAGGGGGAACTTGCTTTCAGTTCTCTTCTTCTTCGAGGGTGTCGGGGTATTGGTGAGGAGAAGACTGATTGACATCAATCTGGTTGCAGATCTGATGTCCGGTCCCGCGATGAATCTATGGGAAGCAATCGAGAAGTGGGTCATGTGGAGGAGGAAGAATGAGAATCGTCCTCAGTTGTGGGAATGGATAGAGTATCTCTATCATAAGATACAGAAGATTCCATCTAGACTCTCGCCAAACGAGTCAGCTAGTCATGAATGATGGAATTGAAGAATGGAAGTAAGATGGCAGACGCTATCAGGTCAACTCCATAGACTACTACTGCCTCTTCGGTTTGACCCATTCAAAGAAAGGCACAGAGCTTCTGCATGCGCTCTTTGTCTTGATTCATGGGTCCTGGCTGCCAGCCAACAGCTGGATCGGACCACAAACCGGACTAGTTAATTGTCATCTTGCTGGCTCGAAATAATCTATATCTGTCAGCCCGCCTGTGCGTTTCCCTTTATCCTTGATGACAGCCTTGACCTTCATTCCGATCTTCACTGATTTTGAGTCGACCCCTCCAAGTTGGTGGATGAGTCCGCCGTCGGTTTTGTCAATCCGAATGAAAGCTACAAGGATAGGTTCTGACAGCTTGTTGCCGTCCTTGTCTTCATGTACAATAGTGAATGTATCAACAACTCCAGTAGACTCTACCTCTACCCATTTGTCGAGCTCGGAGAAGCACCTATCACAGTACATTCGAGGTGGCAAGTAAATGCGTTTGCAGCCCTCACAGGTAGACGCCATTAGTTTTCCTTCATCTCTCAGTGCTTTGAAGAATCTGTCACCTGCAACACCGGGTGTGTAGATGTAGTCAGCTTCCATGTCTCCCACAAGATGATGTAGCTTCAACGGGTCTGTGTTCTTGTCGAATGACATCTTTCTAGCCCTCCTTCAGTGGTTCAAAATAGGCAATATCCGTGACAGACCCTATCCGATCCTTCTCAGGTTTCCAGACTGCTCGGAGTTTCATCCCTATGCGTAGGTCCTTTGGATCGACATTCTGCACATAGTGGAGTATGCCTATGCCTTCACTGGCGCCATCAAGGTCGATTACGGCTACCAAGATTGGATCCTCTATTCGGTTTGCATCAGCGTCAAGGTATGATACCGAGTACGTGTTGATTGTTCCTGTGTCCTTGACGTATACCCACTCATCAGTCGCACGGAAGCACTTGTCGCAGAACATCCTTGGTGGAACAAGGATTCGCCCACACTCCTCGCAGCTTCTACCGATGATTCGACCGTTCTTGAGTTCCTCCAGATATCGACTGTATGCGATGCCACCGCTCCACACATACTTTGCATTTGGACGCCCCTTGAAAGTAATGGCATCCTTCGCTTTCAGCTCAGAACTTGAGAGATATATTCCAGGAACTTCTTTCATCTTCTCACTCATTGTCATCATCTCCTGAACACTGTGACTGTGCCAACCTGCATGAGGTCTCCCCATGCCTGACACACACCTGTCTCAGCTCCGTCA
>CAYFTD010000191.1:0-2757 GCA_964345915.1 uncultured archaeon | reverse complement strand
GAACCCTCCAAAGAAAGCCAGTAGAATGGGAATCCCAACAGTGAGTAGACTGAGGAGGTTAAGGTCCATGAAATCACTCGCAGTTACGACCATGATGCCGTATTGAATGGACCCACCTAGTCCGAGACTAAGTGCCTGTGCGAAGCAACCGAAGAAATTCCTCGTCAGGATGAGCATGGATGACGTGAAGTAGAACAGTGATGGAACAAGAAACTCCCGCACTGTCCGACTTGCCAGTGGTAGCAAGAACACAATGCCAACAGCACTGGTCGTGAGGAGCATCTGGAGGAAGCGAAGCTCAAAGAAGTCTGGGTTGTCAGTTTTTGTGTCTGTGAAGAACGCCCAGCTCCATGAGTCGTGCAAGACGGCCGAATTTGCAGGAGGAAGGGGTACACTGCCGTACCAAGGTAGAGAACCAAGCCATCCTGCATCGAAGGGGTTTACGAAGACCAGACTGTTCCATTCCCTGGTAAGTCCGGTGCTTCCTTGGGAAACATTCGCCGTGAGATCACATAGGACATAGTAGAACTCAGCGACCATGCTGCTAATGATGAACACAGCAATAGCCACATAGACAAGATATAGTCTGACTTTGACCTCCCTTCTGAGATGCTTTCTCTGCTCATCAGGATTACCCCCTTCCAGCTCGGAGTTTAGAGAACCGACTCTTGGGGGCCGAATGAAGTATGACAGGTATCTTCGTGCCCGGCTTCCAGAACCCTTCTTCAGTGAAGGGTAGAGAAGCACGAACATCGACAACAATACGATGGGGAGTGCCACGGCAAGAATTCCTGCCTGTAGGCTCGTCAATTCTAGTAGATACATCACTCTTCGTACCTCCGATGGGATGATTCCATAGACATAGGCCATTGTTTCACTTTCATATTCCAGTACACTCCCGCGACAACAAGTGGGAGTGGTAGCACTAGGAGTACTGATGCGGTCATGTTGTCCACATTTGGAACGACGGTTGAGGATTCGTCCAGAACGGCTGGAATGATGTACTGAAAGAGCATCGCGGGCTGTGGGTATACCGAATAAGCTGGAACGCTTGATGTGAAAACTACCACCATGTCAAGACTTGGGATCACAAAGATGAACTGACCAGCATAACCCTGAGCAGAGTACACATTGGCAATCTCTGTCGGATTTGTCCACCATTGATAGGAATATCCAGCGTACTCACTGAACGAGAACTCTGTCCCAGCTGACTTTGCGACCCAGTCCGAAGGCACCACCTTCTGGCCATTCCATGTACCGTTGTTCAAATAGAGGTATCCGAACTTCGCCATGTCTATTGGCCGCATGGAAACGCCTCCGCTACCTGAGTAGTATCCATTCTGGTCGCGTGGCCAATTGACGTGTGATATTCCGAGCGGTCCAAGGAGATGCTCGAATGCAAACTCAAGGAGCGTCTGTCCTGCAGTATTGGCAACGATTGCACCAAGGAGATGTGATCCTCCTGAGTTGTAGGTCCAGAACTCGCCAGGATCGTATGCCATTGGGCGGTCAAGAACGTACTGTATCCCGTTGTCAGCGAAATTCATTTCCGCAGCATCATTTCCAATCCTGCCATAGGGAATGGTCCACTCATCCCAGTCCAGACCTGAAGTCATGGTGAGAAGGTGCTCTATGGTCACGCTCTCCTTCCGGCTGTCAAGATTGGCAATAGTGCGATTGGGGAAGTAGTCAATCATTCTGTCGGAAACATCTTCAATGTAGCCTTCCTGAATCGCTATGCCCACCATTGCTGAAGTGAAACTCTTGGTGCAGGAATGGATAATATGTAGGTCGTCCGGACCGTAGATGGATCTAGGATACTCCTCGAAGACCAAGTATCCGTTTCTCACGATTAGGATCGAGTCGATGCGAATGTCATTCACTTCTACATGCTTCATCATCTCATCGAGCTTGGTTGTGTCCATACCCTGTTCTGCGGGAGTTGAGGTACGCCAATCGTCTGTTGGCCAATATTCACTTGACATTGTGGCATCCTCTGTTGGAACTCCTGAATCCGCAAAAGCATAGGATATTCCACACAACGAAGAAAAGACGACTAGCTCCGCAATGAACAGTAATAGAGACAGGTTTCGAATCCGGGAGTTATGCTCCATAATACTCATCTCGTCATCTCCAAAAGTAGACTCTTGACAACTGCGCCTGAAAGAGCGCCTTGGAATGATTGTACTTCTTAGAGGGGTCGCCCCTCAGTTTCTTACGATTCTCGGCTACTGCTCCTGCTATTGCAGCAACAAAGGGATGGCCGTGTCGGGACTTTGGTCGATTGCGTCGAGAAGCCGCACGACTTTGCTTGACCATCACTGAACGACTCATCATATCACCAAGGTTGATTCAGCGTGGCACGGACACGCGAAGGGAGCAGAGGAGCAGGTTAGTGCTGACGACACCATAGAGGTTGGCGTGTCGATTGCGGATTGGATTCCCTGAGTCGTCAGCACTTGTTCAGAGGCTGGAGGAGGAATCGTGAAGTGGAAGTTCCTGGTGAACAGCACCTGTCCAGGCGCGATAGTCATTCCTGCTCCTCCGCATAGTTCATCCATGCGCCTGCGTGCCATAGACGGCCACACGCGCCTTCTCAGTGTCATCGGCCGAGCGGTCGTACTGTACCTTCTCGACTTCAGACCTGTTTTTGGTATTCCTTGCCTCAGTGACATCATCATAGATTCGTCCGATAATGTACACTTCAGCGGGCAACACGAGAATGATGAGCCCTGGAAGTAGGAGCAGAGGAGTAAG
>CAYFTD010000190.1:0-3602 GCA_964345915.1 uncultured archaeon | reverse complement strand
CTCTGCGACAGCTTGACTTGAGATATGTCGGTTCCATAAAAGAAATGCAAAGTAAGTTACGCAACTATGCACGTAGCCAACGGCATGGGTGGATCTTGGGGCGAGGGTGGGATCAAGATAGATTTTGCGAGAAACATTATCCAAGCCGTTGGGATCTAGATGCAGCTGTGAATGACAGGCCTGTCTTCCTCACACGGGTCTGCGGTCACATAGGCGTTGCGAACTCGAAAGCTCTAGAGTTGGCTGGCATAAACATGGAGATGAGCTTGTCCAATAGGCACATAGACAGAGACGGGGAGACGGATGAGCCCTCCGGCATACTAAGAGAAGAGTCTTTGGAGCTTGTTCATCGTGTCATCCCGAAACTGAGCTCTGAAGAGATCGAAGAATCTTGTCTCCTTGCTTGCCTCAAGGCTGTTGAGGATGGGCTGACCAGCGTCAACTGGATTGTGAGTTCGACCGAGGAACTCAGGGCTATTCAGAAACTCGACTCTGAGGGTCAACTGCCCATAAGGGTCTACATAGGGTTCCCCGTCTAGTTCCTAGATCATATAACAGGATTGGGTCTGCTTACCGGGTTCGGCAGTGACAAAATCAACATAGGATTCGTCAAGGTTTTGGCTGACGGTTCCCTTGGCGGACACACGGCTGCCTTGTACCAACCTTACAATGATCAACCAGATACTAGAGGCATAATGCTGTACACACAGCGGAAACTAAACAGGATCATTCATGGTGTGCATAGAGCAGGGTTGCAGCTGGCCGTGCATGCGATAGGTGACCGTGCTCTGGGCGCAGCTCTGAAAGCTTTTCGAAGAGCGTTGAAGAAATTCCCCAGAAACGATAGCAGGCACAGGATTGAACATTGCTCCGTGCTTAATCCAACACTGATAAAAACAATGAGCAGTCTGGGCATAATAGCCTCTGTTCAGCCTCATTTCGTCGTCTCAGACTTTTGGGTTACGAAGCGTGTTGGCGAGGAAAGGGCACGCTGGGTCTATCCGTTCAAGTCTCTCATACATAAGCGAATAATGGTTGCTGCAGGATCAGACTGTCCCGTAGAGCCTATAGATCCACTCTTGGGAATGGGGGCTGCTGTGGCAAGGACGGATTCGAGTGAGGAGAACGTTACAGCTGAAGAGGCATTAAGGATGTACACACTTAATGCAGCATATGCTTGCTTTGAGGAGGATAGGAAAGGATCAATTGAGGCTGGAAAACTCGCGGATTTCACCGTTTTATAAACGATCCTTGTGTCATATCTCCCGAAGCGATTAAAGACATAGCAGTCGAGATGGTAATCATAGATGGGAAGACAGTCTATGAAAGGTAGGGCATTCATTCTGAGTCGACACAGCGATCGTTCGTAGCTTTTCTCGTCCTCAGAACCGCTACCACAACCATTAATAGTGCTATCGCGCCAATCTCTGAAGACAGTCGGCATTATTCAAGAATCTTAGGAGAGCTGAAACTTGAAACCTGTTGCAGCGAAGCTGCTTCGGAGGATTCGTGAACAAAAACCTGAGCCAGACGCTGAACGTCTAGAGAAGGCTCTTTCAAGGTCAGGAATACCTGATCGCGTCCCATTCATGGAGCTCTTCGCAGACGGCGAGGTGATGTCGGCAGTCCTCGGAAAGCCACTGGACCATTTCTCCAGAGAACTGCGAAGTCGCAAGGAGTGGGAGGAAAGAATGTTCACGTTGATAGAGTTCTACGAGACCCTAGGCTATGACTATGTTCGAGCAGACACTCGGGGCTACGGAGCAACCGTCAAGGCCTATAGATTGGAAAAAGAGATGCTTGCCCCGGGTGAAGTTGGTTCTCGCGCGTACAGGTACCGAACAAAAGATGTTGCACCGGAATTGAGTCGCGGCGAGAGGGTCTGGGCTAATGAGCAGACAGGCGTGATCGGGGACTGGAGAGATTTCAAGAGTTACAGGTGGGAGGATCCTGAGACTATCGCCGAGGAAGGAAACGAAGGATTAGAGTGGATCTGTGATCATGTCCCCTCAGGCATGAGCGTCGTAACCGGCGCAGGAACAGCATTAGAGCCTGTAATGTGGCTCATGGGCACAAAGAACTTCTATGTTAGTCTCTATAAGCAGCGTGATCTTGTCCAAGCTATGTTCGAAAAGGTCGCTGAGTTGAACATCGCCCGGTTCAAACTCGCAGCCAAGACAAGCAGAAAGATCATAGCCTTTTGGGGATCAGACGATTGGGGCTACCGCGACGGGCTTATGATCTCACCCACCATGATGAGGCGGTGGGTCCTTCCTGTTCACAAGAAGATGGCTGAGATCGCCCATTCCAGAGGTTCCCTTTATGTCCTCCACTCTTGTGGGGACCTCGAAGCCATAATGGATGATATAATAGACGGCATCAGAGTTGATGCAAAACACTCCTTCGAGGACACCTACCTACCTGTTACAGAGGCGAAGAAGGTGTATGGCCATAGGATCGGTCTCATCGGCGGCGTCGACATGGATGTCCTATCCAGAAAGGATGCTAAAGAGTTAAGAGGGTACGTCAGTCACACCTTGAAGGTATGCAAGCCCGGGGGAGGATACTGCCTAGGAAGCGGAAACACCGTTGCCAACTACGTCCCACTCGAGAACTACTTGACTATGATTGACGTAGGGCTTGAGAAAGGCTGGTACAGTTAGCCGCATGACCGGCCGTCTCATGTCGGGGCACTGAAACTTCGTTGCCAAAGCGACCCTAGACTGATTGACAGCCTGAATGTTCGAATAGCTCTGGACATTCAGAACACATCTCTGGATGCCTGTCAGAAGCAGACCATGCATAGTGAGCCGGACATCCAAATGCCAGCTAGCTCTATCCCCAAAAGGTGGAATAGTCAATAGGATATCTATTGATCTGTCCTTAACAGGCCTTATTAGTTTGCCCTGACGTTCTTAGAGAGGACACAATCTTGAAGCCAGTCAACAATACAGGAATTCAGGACTTGTTCTTGAACTTCTTCACGATCATATTCGTAGCCCTTCTTGTGTTTCTGCTAATGAACTTAAGTTGAGAATGCTTCTGGCCTCCAAGGCAGAGAAATAGCAGAGCACGCTCTGGGCATGCCTAGGGCCTCATCATTGGGACGATTTCTGTCTGCGATCAGATGACACACGGCAAAGCTTTTTGCTTGCTTCATTAGATTACTGAGATACATTGGTTTGAGAGGAGGTGATTTTCTGGCTAGGATTGAAAGGTCAATTGAGATCGAAGCGCCACCTAGTAAGATTTGGCCATTGCTCTTCTGGGATAGGCTTCCAGAATGGTTTGAGGGAATCAAGGCAGCTCAGTATACTTCTGAAGACAAGGATTGTGTGGGTGCTACGGCACACGTAGTTGGCGAGACCGCGGGCGTGAGAGTCGAGTTCGATGTTGAGATCACGGAATATGTCGAGAACGAGACAGCAACTTGGAGAACTACTGCTGGAAACTTCACGGCAATTGGCTTGACGAGATTGGATCCCACAGATTCTCACATAAAATTGACAATGACGATTGACTACGAACTGCCCTACTCGATTCTCGGCAAAGTAATTGACAAGTTGTTAGTTAGCAGAGAATTCGAGAAAGACTTCAAAAGA
>CAYFTD010000189.1:0-10137 GCA_964345915.1 uncultured archaeon | reverse complement strand
GCGGCTATTCTCGCCTCTGGCAGCCGGAACGATGCTCTGAAAGATGTTAAGACACCCACTCTTGTCATTCATGGCGATGCAGACCCACTCATTCCTGTAGAGGGCGGAATAGACACTGCTGAAACCATTCCTGGAGCAGAACTAATGATCATTGAAGGTATGGGTCATACTATACCAGCTGAAGTGGAACCACGAATAATCGAAGCCATTGTACGCCACACTTCCTAGGTTGCTGTTCTCGAAAGAGGTTCGAATCCTGATTGAAACGACGGGCATACGGTCTTCATGTCATACTGAAACATAGAAAAGGTAATTCGTGCTTGTTAACTATTGTGAATTTTAATGAGTCTTTTGATATTCCTGTTCAAATCTGGATTGCCTCTGGAAGAGATACAGAAGACATCCGAGCAAAGAACCGATCGTTATCTACAAGTTAAGGGTCTGATACAGAAGTACTATGTCCTTGACAATTCGACTGGCCGCGCAGGTGGTGTCTTTGTATTTGACTCAGAAGAGAATCTTGCGGAGTTTAGAGAGTCAGAATTGGCAAAGAGTGCTGGTGAGGCTTACAAGTTCCTCGAACCGCCTCACACGAGGGTGCTTGAGATAGCCAAAGTTCTTCGAGAGTAGTAGTCATCTAAGCTGGGGACTTCCCGTTCCAACGACTCCCCATCAGAAGCAATGAGCTGGGGAGTACTCTTAAGATAAGAAACCGAATCCCGAAGGAATCGCCTGTATCCGGTATGTTGGTGAGAAGTGGCCAGATGACAGACTTCTTGGACGCCTGTCTTGGAGCAATCAAGAAACAGGAGACCTCTATTCCTGATACTGTAAGGAGTGTAAATGAGGAGGATGTTGACCTTCTCAAGAACAGACGACTTGTCGTCCTTACCGGGTGTGGCGATTCCTATGCCGTGGCCGAATACGGGAAGTGGGCCTTTCTTGGGCTAGGGCTCAACAGTGTTGCTCTCTCTCCATTGGCAATCTCGCAGGTCCAGCTCGGTGAAGATTGTGTAGTGATTGGGGTGAGTGCCTCTGGAAGAAGTGTCACTACTATTGATGCGCTCAAGACTGCTAGAGCAACGAACGCAAGTGCTATCATTCTCACAGACAACCCCAAAGGTAGGGCGACTGAGTATGCTGATCGAGTTTGGTTGACCCAATCCGGTGTGGATGACTACAACATTAGCCCTTCGTCAGTCACAACTACAGCAATGGTATATCTTCTCAAATTGGCAGTGACGTATGAAGAGTCGCCTGAGAGTCGAATCAGTCATGATCTTCATCAGCTTGGACAGACAGGTAGGAAGATGATGAAATGGGCCGAAAGAGTGGGCCAAGAGGTTTCTGAGATTGTGGTCCCAGATAGCCCTCTATACATGATATCGGATGGACCAAATCATGTTGCCGCTCAGATTGGAATGATGAAGTTCAATGAATACTCGGTTGTTCAGAGCTTTGCAGCGCAGAGGGAGGATTTCCGGCACCATCATGTTCTATCGATCAATGAGGGCGATTCTGCCGTATTGGTATCCGATAGTCCTCCGGGCGATGATGATAAGCGATACATGCAAGTACTGACTAATAGACTGAAGATGAGAGCTTCTCATCTCTACACACCCGAAAGTCTGGGTCTTGTGAGCGCTCTTGGACAGGTGATACCGAACTCGATTGCCTTCCAAATGGCTGCGTTCTACAATGTTGTTAGGTACGATAGCGACAAAGCTGGCTGGAAACGCCCGAATGTTGATGCCTTCAGAATATACTGACGTTGATAGGCTTACATCATTCCCCGGTATAGCCCTCCATCAATCAACAGCAATGCACCATGAATATAGCTGGCCAGAGGGCTCAACAGAAAAGCACAGACAGGGCCAAACTCATCTGGATTGCCCATGCGGCCTAGCGGAACACTTGCCTCTAAGCTCTCCTTGGCGGACTTGTTGTTTGCCAGAATCTGTTCCACCCTCGCCGTGTAGATGTACCCAGGACAGACTGCATTCACTCGAATGCCCTCCGGTCCAATCTCATTTGCCAGGGTACGCATCATTCCAATCACGGCCGGTCGAATTGCATTCGAGAGTAGCAGATTGTCGATTGGTTGTTTTACAGAGATTGAAGTGCTGTAGAGGATTGATGGTGAGTCCGCCTTCTTCAGTAAAGGCAATGACTCTCTTGTGAGCCATATCGCGCTCATCAAGGTGAGATTGAAGCCCGCTTTCCAGTCATCATCAGACACATCTGAGAACATTCCGGGGGGAGGTCCTCCTGCGTTGACGAAGAGACCATCCAGCTTTGAGCTTCTCTCCTCAGCAAAGCTGACCAGGGTCTTGATGTCATCATACCTTGATACATCGGCAACAACATACTCTGCTCTTTGGCCAAGCTTGGAAACAGCCTCTTTGAGTGAGTCCTCTGAGCGGCCGCAGATGATGACATTGGCACCTTCTTGACTAAGTGCCTTGGCCACACCGAAACCGAGACCCCGTGATGCAGCAGTCGCTATTATCGTCTTATCTTCCAGTTGAAGGTCCATAGCTCCGTCAACACCGACGGGGGCTGTGAGTGGCGCAGTATTTCACTCTTGCGAACCGATTACTCGGCTATCTTCGAGATGGGGGTTTCAGTCCTTGCTCCGAGCCTCACTTCAAGATGCAAAAAGGCCGCGCTAAGACGCTGGAAGGTCGGAGGTACACTGAACTCTCCGACCCCGAGTGAGTTCAGCACTCTCTGAACCTTGTTGGGAGTGAGTTTCTGGCTATTTGCTGAACTGAACGCTAGTAGAACTCTGGGGTCATCTGGGTCAGGAATACTGTACACTGATTGGCAGTGAATTCCCTTGTCTTCAAGTCCGTATTTGATCTTGGCCTCTATCGTTTCCATATCGACAGTCCACCAAGATGTTGTTCCGTTCTAGGGTACAAAAGCACCTGTATTAACATCGTATTACAGATGTAACGGGCATATTGGATGGATTCATTGAGCGTACGGCGGAAAGCCTGTCATTTCACCTTCTTTGCGAATTCTTGGCCATAATCAAATGCTCTCTGCAGTTCGTCATCACTTGGCACCCACTTGACAGCGAGAGGCTCCATAACGATGTCCATCTTGCCCTGTTCCATTGACTCATGGATCCTCTTGACCGCTCCACCACCCCAGCCATATGAACCGAAGGCGGCACACTTCTTCCCTGCTGGCTTTAGTACTTCTAAATCTGATAGTAGGGGAGCCATTGTAGGCAAGATATCATTGTGAAGAGTGGAACACCCAACAAGGATTCCCTTTGCTTCGAGCAGATCTGCTATGATATCGCCGCGGTCGCTGTGTGGAATGAGTCTGAGTAGAGGTGTCAGACCTTCGTCCTGCACCCCTTCAGCAATCGCTCGGGCCAGCTTTGTAGTACTTTGCCACATTGTGTCCCATGCTATCACCACTTTGTCGGTTGTTCGTTCACCCTTGGCCCATCCTAGATACCTCGTGACTATCTCAAGTGGGTCCTTTCGCCAGATTAGCCCATGAGAAGGTGCGATGACTTTGATGGGAAGACCCAACTTGAGTACTTCCTCAATCTTGCGTTGTACCATGCGGCTTAGAGGCCACAGGATGTTTGCATAGTACTTCTCTGCTTCTCTCCAGAGCGTGGCCTGGTCCACCTCGTCTGCAAATCGTTTCTCTGTGGCATAGTGCTGCCCAAAAGCATCATTTGGCAATAGGAGCTGTTCCTCTACATAGTAAGTGAACATAGACTCTGGCCAATGCAACATGGGGGCCTCGTAGAACCTCAATGTCTTACCGCCAAGAACAATCTCGTTGCCGGTCTTCACGGTCTGAATCTTCCAACCGTCGCCATAGTGTTTCTTCAATTGATCTACAGCTTTCGGAGTGCATACAAGGGTCGCATTCTCTACAGTCTTGAGAACGTCAGGTACAGCTCCAGAATGGTCCATCTCGGTGTGATTTGATATCATATAGTCGATATCTTGGAAGTCAACAACCTTTGATATGCGTTCAAACATCTCATCCGAGAAGGGGCCGTAGACTGCATCGACCAAGGCTGTCTTCGTACCAACTACTAAGTAAGCATTGTATGTGGTTCCATGGTGCGTTGTATAGCTGTATCCATGGAAATGGCGTACATTGTGGTCAATAGCTCCAACCCAGTATACGTCCTTCATGACCTCAATGGGTTTCATCTTTCATCGGGCAATTGGCCCTTCTTTAGTGTAATAAATGTAGCAGTCTCCTTTTGGATAGTGATTTCGACCACAAGGATTGTCTTACACGTTCTCACCCTGGTTACCCAGGTCCTCTTCATGTACCGAAGAGGATTGTGGCCGACATGTAGGAATGTTAATAGATTCCAACTATGCGAATTGGGCTCTAGTAGTGCCGGAGATTCAATCTGCTGCAATCATGAGGTGCACAATGCTTTCTGTAAGGTGAAGACTCACAATGACAATGACCGTGGATGAGGCCATCAGAGAAAGGAGAAGCGTCAGAGCATACAAGGAGGAACCGGTTCCAAGAAACCTGATCAGACAGATCATCGAGGCTGCAACATTCGCACCTAATGCGAAGAATGGTCAGCAGTGGAAGTTCACTGTGCTCACTGGAGAGTCAAAGAAACTCTTCACAGACCTCTATAGGCAAGAACTTGGCAAGCTGGATTTTGACGTGGGTTCCTCCTATGGATCCTGTAAGATGATGAAGAAAGTGCCCGTAGTGTTAATCGTCTGGAACACTAATGAGAGGGGCTGGAGTACAGAGGTCCATAGTGTGGCCGCAGCAATTCAGAACCTGCTCCTCAAGGCACACTCTCTAGGTTTCGGAGCATGTTGGATTGGTGATGTGTTCTACACGTATAGAGCCATCATGGACCACTTCAAGAAGCCTTGGGATCTTCTGGCGGCGATAACTGACGGATGGCCTTCGGTGACGCCGAAAATGAAGCCCAGACTCTCGGTCGACGAGGTGACCGAGTTCTTAGATTAGTAAACAACTGGACAACGAGTCAAATGTCAAGTTGTCGAGTAGAAGCAGTCAGTGTGACTGCAGAGGATATCGAGTCAAGAGAAACTGGTAAGACTCATTTGAAATGCGACAGGCTCAGAGCTCGCTCTGGTGGCATTCTCAGATCTAGTCGTTTCAGCCTTGTCATTTCATCAATCGGGCTATTACTTTCAGGGTCTATTGCCAAGCATGCGCCATGGACCATCTTTGTTCTAAGCTGCCCCTTGGCAATTGGATTGTTTCTCAGGTGTGAAGCGTCCAAGACCCCGTTCCTGACGGCTTCCACGTACGTCTTGGGTTCAACGAGGGGGTCCTCTGAGATTTCATCACTCAGTGAATGAACGACTGCAACTAGTAGTTTGGCTTCTTTCACAAGCTCGTTCTTCCGTTTCAGAACTTCCTT
Source organism: uncultured archaeon (assembly GCA_964345915.1). Lineage (GTDB taxonomy): Archaea > Asgardarchaeota > Thorarchaeia > Thorarchaeales > Thorarchaeaceae > SMTZ1-83. Next base: position 4,724 of record CAYFTD010000189.1, on the reverse strand, counting down.
GTCACCCAGCGGATTAGGAGTTCCAAGAAGGCAGTCATGAATGACCCTCCGTGCAATCTTGCAACTCTCAACGATTTCGTCTGCAGTTGCTGCGTGATCAGCCTCACAGAATCCCACAACGTGTACAATATGCGGATTCAGCAACATTCCGGTATAGATTGAAGATGATAGCTGGCCCTTACCCATGTCGAGGTCAGGGGGATAAGAGAAGAGTCCAGGTCTTACCTGTCTTACAGAGAGAAAACGATGATTATGCAAGGACTCAACTAGCTCAATCTTTGCAAGCATCTTGGCAAGATCCATCCTAGGGGAGGTTCCAAGGGGTGTGTTGAGCATGTATTGGGCGACATAGTGCCGGACACCAGCTGCCTTTGCGTTGTATGCAGAGAGGTATGCCATTGCTACTGCAATTGTGTCATGGGCGCTTCTCAAACTCCAATGATGAGGCTCATTAATCTCAACAGGAATGTCATGTCTTGCATGCCATCGGTGGTTTTGTTGATTCTCGGTGATTGCTTCTTCAAGGCTCCTCTTGCTCCTTCCATCTAGCTCACTGTACCACAATAGAGGTGTTGCACACCATGCGTTGTCTATAGTGTCCTTCAATAGCTGTGCCCAAGATATCAGATCACGCGTACCACTGTAACATCTCAAGAGTGGATAGTTGCCTCTTCTTGATGCCTCAAAGAGCTGTTGCAACTCTCTCGTGTTTCTGAGTGGGACTCCTCCATCGCCCTTCAGATTCTGGTTCATCTCAGATGGACGGAAAAACGACTCCTGGGCATTCTGATCTGGTCCGATTGAAATCACATCTAGGACTGATGCTTCTGCTATTCTTGCCACACCAAGCACTGTTTCTTCAACAGATGGCAGTCCGAAATGGTGTCTCAAGAGGGGTATCGGACTCTTAATTGCGATTCTCTTCATTAGATCTTGGGGGTCCTTCTCGCCCGGATGCCTACGCGAACGTCCTCGGAGAAATCCTAGCGTATCTTCATCAGTGGAGAAGCCTGTGAAGACATGCTCAAACAATCCTGCTCTCTCTGCAATCGGTTTGATTGGTGCTGTGCAGCCAAGTACCCATCTCTTAGTTTCCAGATTGTTCTTGGTCACAGCTATCTTCAGGTCCTCAAGAAGCCCTTCGGCACTCGCCGCAGTGAGTCTGTAGCTTACGCCGACAATGTCAGGGTCATGCTTCTTGACTTGGATTATCAGCTCATCAATGGGGATTGCAGGTCCCAAGAAGAGAGTTTCATGACCTTCTTCCTCTGCCAGGGAAAGAAATCGAAGAACCCCAGCCACATGGACACAGTTTCCAAGAGCGGCCCCCAGGATCTTCATGTTTCATCCACCTCCAGCCCTAGGATATCCCACACCTCATCAAAGTCTGGATAGTCAACAGGCAAGCGACCTGTTCGGACATATTCCTTGACTTCATCAAGGCTCAGACCTTCAAGACCCAGACTCTCTAGATTCCGTCCGCTCTCCCAGAAGTCAATTTCATAGAGTTGGCATGCAATATTGATTACAGAGTCTATAGCTGGAGTTTCGACTCCGATGAGTTTGCCAAGATTGGAGATGGGTACAAGACCTGTGGGAACTTCCTCCAGTACATAGCGATGTTCCAAGGATGAAGGACTTCCAACTCCATCGTATGCATCGATGCTCTGAATACACTCGCATAATGTGGCTCCTTTCGCATCATACGTTCTTCTCAGCCATTCTAGTAAGGACAAGGGGTGGGCACAGAACTCTTGAGCAACACTCATTCTCTCCGCGTCCATCTTCTCTATAAGCTGACCCACGGTTTCGGAGATAGCATCATGATAGTGATTATACCCACCTTGCCTTGACTCAAGAAGGCCAGCAGATAGGATTGTTGGAGTTGGATGTAGCATGGCGCCAACATTGTTGAGACTGGTTTCCATTACGTCGTCTGCTAGCTCGAATGGGAGAAGAAGTCGATTCAGACTCTTCAGAAACCGATGATTGTCGGACGCTGGAAATGCACTTATTCTGACGCTATTCTTGGTTTTGGAAATCAATACCGAGTTCGGCCCAGTAGTCCTTGACACAAAACTGAAGGTCTGCGCCTCTCCCAATAGAAGGTCGTCGACGTCGGAATTTAATCTCAATATTCCGGCAAACTCAAGAACACCACCAGTTCGACCAGGCATTAGAAGCACTGTCTGCCCCGGTTCAAGGTGGGGGCCCATGGTTCTGGCGAAGAATGTATGTGCCTGGGCCGGGACTGAAACAACGAGAATATCTCTACCATCAATGGCCTCCTTCATATTGTCTGTGACACGTGAGATGTGTGCAAATCCTTCGACAAGACCGTGAGCTTTGATGCCTCCTCTGTCGGATATCCCCTTGACATTCTCGAATGTACGGTTGTAGAGAGCAACATCAAGACCGTGTATAGATAGATAGCTAGCAAGGCCTCTACCAGCGTGTCCTGCACCCAAGACAGCAACCCTGACAGGGCCTGATGTGTACTTCTCCGTCTCTTTCCATGGCATGAGGTTCATACCTCCGCCTCAACTCGCAAACTCGGCCCTTATCAGTGGCCCCGGTGAACGAATACACCATAAGTTGGACCGACGTGGTCTAGAAGGACCAAGGCACGTAAATTGTCGATGCGGTCTCTCTATGGACTCTCTTTTGCCATACTTTACGGAGATACCATTATTAGACTTACGAAATCGACAGTTGCCGAAGCGTGGTACGCATTGTTAAGGGAAGAATGGTCGAAGTAGCAGGATTTAGACGGTATAGGACATGGTCAAGCGGCTCATTCATCGTCAGGTCAAAGTACAATCCAGGCTATTGCTTCTTGTAAAGAACAAGAGGGTTCTGTGATGATCCTTTTGTGTTTTATTGTGAAGAGAGAGCACTCTTATAAGGGCTGAATATGAGTAGGGTGTGTCGAGAGATTAAGTAGGAAATGAGTCGGCAGCAATCATGTGTTAATTGCACAAGCGACCACAATACTGACTGGCCCATAACTAACTCTACACGGACCCTTCAATTCCGAAATCTCCTACTTTGGCGTCAAGCCATAATGGAAGAAGATGAGTGCAATGACCGAAGACAAGGTCCTAGACATCACACTGCAGACCCCAGAATGGAATGATACAGGAGAAAGAGTGGCCATGTTTGTCAAAATGACCGCTGATAGACGCAATTTCAATGGACAAATCGAAACTGAATCTCCTCAGAGTGTTGCGCCCATGAGGAGAGCCCCTAGATGAGCTTTAACGTGATACGTGCCTCGCCATCTGAAGCATGGAATAGAAACTTGCCACCAATCGGTTTCTCAGTAGACAGTTCAGGTACGGCAATGACTGTTTCCAAGTTCCCTAAACCGGACTACTATCTCAGAATGACAAGACCACCAAGAGGTGTACTGGAGTTTGTCGTCAAGGCATATAGGAGTGGAGAGCATGACCACAACACACTCAAGAAGCTGATTCGTGACTTCTGTGAAGAGTCAAGATCTGGTTGTCATATGAGTAAGACCACCACTGCGGAAATCGCTGGAATAGCTCGTAAATCTCGAGAGTTTCTTGCAGGGCGAAATCTCTCACGGAAGAAGTGGGTAGCTGCTCTCATTCCCTCTCCCGATGGGGGACCCTACGGGCTTCTCGTTATGTTTGGTGCATATGTGGGGCCTCATAGAAATGCAAAACAAGTACGAATCATGAAGCGTCCGGTTTTGAAAGGTCTGATGGAGAGCTTCCAATTGACAAGTGGCCGCCGGAATGGATAGGGAGTAGATTTGCATGGTAAAGCGGGTTGGAGAAAGAAGCAGTCGAGGAATTGACAGAAAAACGTGTCTTAGTTGTGGAGGAAACTTCTTCACAAAGGACCGAACTCGCGGAGAGAGAGTATGCACATCTTGTGGGCTTGTTGCATCAGACCATACTTTTGACAAGGGGCCCGAATGGAGGGCCTTTACCGCAGAGGAGAAACGAGCACGAGAACGAACTGGAGCGCCGATGACCTTTAGAATTGCTGACAAGGGTCTTTCCACTACAATTGACTGGCGGAACAAGGACGCTTCGGGTAGATCCATTACGGGACAGCGCCGAGCTGCATTCTATAGGATGCGAAAATGGCATATCAGAAGTAGAGCCCGTGGTAATAACTATAGGAATCTGACTTCTGCGATGAGCGAGATGGATAGACTGGCATCACAGCTTGCAGTTCCACGTGATACGCAGGAAACTTCTGCTTTGATCTATAGAAAAGCACTGAAGAAGAAGCTAGTAAGGGGTAGGAGTATAGACGCGGTTGTTGCCGCTTCAGTATACCTTGCATGTAGGATACATCGAATTCCAAGACGGCTTAGTGAGATTGCGATCGAGTCAAGGGCTACCAGAAAGGAGGTCGGTCAATCTGTACGACTTGTCTTGTCCCGACTGGATGTCAATGTGCCAGTGGCTTCAGCGAGGGATTTGATACCCAGGCTCTCTTCGGATCTTGGATTCAAGGGAGAAACTGTGAAGAAGGCTACGGAGATAATCATCAGGGCGAAGAAAAGGGGCATCACAATAGGTAAGGATCCGGGGGGTATTGCGGGGGCTGCATTATATATCGCGGGTATTCTTGAAGAAGATAGGCGTACCCAGAGAGATGTAGCTAGTGCAGCGCGTGTAACAGAAGTAACCATTCGCAACCGATACAAGGACCTTGTCCGCTCCCTTGGGATATCATTTGGA
>CAYFTD010000188.1:0-9568 GCA_964345915.1 uncultured archaeon | reverse complement strand
GGCGGGCTGATATTCGCGTTCGGATTCACTTTCCTAATCTGGTTGGTTGGTCCTTTGCTGGACCGTTTCGTCCTAGGACCCGACCAAGGACCTGCTTGGTATTACTGGCAACTTCCTACACGGGACTGGATTGCTCAGTTCATCTTATGGTCTTTCTATTTGGCCCACCAGTTTGTTGTCTGGGGCACCATCTACTGGGCTCAGAAGAATCTCATAGCGCAGAAGACAAAGCCAACTACATCACTGACCAAGTATAACTGGGCGATGATACTGATCAATGTCTTCTTCGTTTCACTACATCTAGTCCAAACCCAGATCTGGTTTGATGGCCTCGCGCAGGATGTGCCGATATGGACAAGCCAGGGTTCAGTCATAGTAATGCTCGTTCTCATTCTTGTCATCGAGAATCCCAGGAGAGGGTTGTTTCTAGGCAGGAGAGCTGGGAAACCCTTCACTGCACGCGTTTCAGGACTAGTAAGACGCATTCACATGTATCCGATTGCTTGGGCACTGGTGTATACATTCTGGTTTCATCCAATGTTCTATGACCCGCAGCTACTTACTGGCTTCTTCTACATGTTTCTGCTCTTTACCCAGATGACTGTGGCATACACATCAGTTCACATTGACAAGAAGTGGGTCATCACGGTAGAAGGATTTGTGGCCGTGCATGCTCTAGTTGTGGCAATCTTCAACACTCTTGATCATGGTAGCACAGACATGTGGGCAATGTTTCTGTCAGGATTTGTGTTCATGTGGGTCTTCACCTACATGTATGCATTGAATGCAAGAAAGGAAGTGAGAGCCCTGGCAACCATGGCTTACTTCGCCTTTTTGGCGTGGATCTACATACCAGCACCGTTCGGATATGGGCGAGATGTCTCCTTCTTGCTTCGCCTTGAGATGCTCTGGATACCAATCATTCTGTACCTTCTCGCGGCTTTGGTTGCAGGAATCGCATTCGTATATCTGAAAGCAGCAAAACAGACAGATTAGTTCAAGAGATTGGATTTGAGAAGAAACAGGCATTAGTCCATGACACAAGTGTTATATCCCCAGTCTTCTGAGACCGCCAGAACAACCCCGGCTTGGAGACCCCAAGATGGCTACAACATCGTCAAAGAAGACGGACACTGTGTCAAAACCAACCGATGTACTTGTCATCGGTGCTGGGATGGCGGGTATCAATGCAGCTCTTTCTCTAGCTGAAGGCGGACACCATGCTCATGTCATAGAGAAATCCGTGAACATTGGCGGCAATTATGTAGCCGTGTATAAGATCTTCCCAATGCTTGAGTGCAGCGCTTGTGTTATGACGCCCCTCACGTCTTACGTGGGCAAACACCCCAACATCTCTGTTCATGCTTTGTCCACAGTGGAGAAAGTAACAGGCTCGAAGGGCAACTTCACAGTGACGGTACGAAAGAAGGCACGATATGTGAACGAAGACACGTGCACGGGCTGTCAGGCATGCATCAGCAACTGTCCTGTTGAGGTACCTTCTGAATACGACCATGGACTCTCATTGCGGAAAGCTATCTATATGAACTTCCCACAGCAAGTACCACTCGTTGCCACCATAGACAGAGAAGCGTGTATCGGTTGTGGGACTTGTGCTTCGGTATGTCCTCAAGATTGCATTGATTACAATGACGAAGACAAACTCGTCGAACTCAATGTTGGGTCCATTGTCATGGCAACCGGGTTCCAAGAGTACAAACCAGTGGATTATGGTGAGTACGGGTATGGTGTATTCCCCAACGTTGTAACAAGCCTTGAGTATGACCGCATGACTCATCCTACAGGACCCACGGACTCACACATGATTCGCCCCTCGGATGGCAAAGAACCGGAAAAGATTCTCTTCGTCAACTGTGTGGGAAGCCGAGATGTACGTGAGAACGTAGGGGGATACAGCGAGCATTGCAATAGAGTGTGCTGTTCATTTGGCCTGAAGCTGGCCCAGGTCACACGAATGCACTATCCGGAAGACCACTGTGAGATCATATACACCTACATGGACATGCGTACCGCTGGTAAGGCATTGGAGGAGTTTCTGTGGGACTCGGAGAGGAACCATGCTATCAACTTCCTTCGTGGCCGAGTATCCGAGATAGCTGAAGACCCAGATACTCATGACTTGTTCGTCAAGATGGAGGACACTGAGAAGGGTGAAATCATTGAGATTGACAGGATCTCAATGGTAGTCCTCAACTCAAGCTTCAGGCCGAACGATGGCCAAGATGAGCTTGCCAAGATACTCAAGATTGAACTGGATGATAACGGTTGGGTGAAGGAGATGCATCCGAACTCGGGTGCTTTGGAGACGACACGACCTGGCATCTATGTGGCTGGTTGTGCCCGCGGTCCTAAGGACGGCACTGATACTGTGAACGAAGGGAAAGGAGCAGGTATGGCTGCCCATTCAATCCTTCCGATTCCAACCCCACCGGAGCCCGATTTACCACCGCCCCTAGAGGTGGGAGAAGAACCTCGCGTTGGCGTCTTCATCTGTCATTGTGGAGGAATCATTGGAAACGAGATTGACGCGCCTGGACTTGCAGAATGGTCCAAGGGACTTCCGAGCGTTGCATATGCAACTGACTACCTGTTTATGTGCAGTGATCCCGGGCAAGAGATGATCACTGAGGCCATCAAAGAACATAATCTGAATCGTGTAGTAGTTGGATCATGCTCTCCGCTTCAGCATGAAGAAACTTTCAGGAGAGCCTTGGAGGCTGCCGGGCTTTCACGGTACTATTTCGTTGGACCAGTGGGGCTCAGAGAACAGCTGGCATTGGTCAATGCTAATGCACCACTGGATGAGCGACAAGAGAAAGCGCAAGATATGATGCGGAGTGCAGTGGCCAAGGCTGCAAACAACGAGATTATTCCAGTCAAGGAGGTTGAAGTGACCCGCGCCGCATTGGTGGTGGGCGGTGGGGTTTCGGGAATGACAGCATCCCTCGACATTGCACGAAAGGGCTTCGATGTGCTTCTATTGGAGAAGACTGACCGCCTCGGAGGAAGATTGAACGATCTTCATAGCCTCTTCCCCAAGATGGAGTCGGCCAAAGATATTGTTGACGATCTGGTTTCGAAAGTTCAGCGGGAGAAGAAGATCAAGATTCTTCTCAATACGAAGGTCGTAGGCCGTGACGGATCGTACGGCAACTACGACATAGAAGTGGAGAATGTAGAAACTGGCGATAGGAACACTCACCGTGTTGGTACTGTGGTTATCACTGTAGGGACTGACACCTATGATCCCAAGCAGGGTGAGTATGGATGGGGAGAAGTGCCTGGAGTCATCTCAACACTTGACTTGGAAAGAAGACTCAGAAATGGGGAGCTGAAGAAACCCCCGAAGAACCCTGTCTTCATCCACTGTGTGGGCTCTAGGCAAGATCCTGGAGAAGGGAACAGACACTGCTCCAGAGTCTGCTGCTCTGCTCTCATCACAATGCAGCACGAGCTTAAGGAGATGTTTCCGGACATAAATGTCATCTCTGCCTACAAGGAGCACATCCGGCCTTATGCCGATGGAATGGAAGAGATGTGGCGCGAGAACAGACAAAACGGTGTCACCTATCTTCGCTGGGTTAGAGAGAAACCTGTCACAGTCGAGAAGGCCCCTGATGGCGAAGGAGCTATTGTGACAGTCTATGACACGCTATCCCAAGAAACCTTCAAGATCAAGTCGGACATGGTAGTCCTCGCACTAGGGCTTGAAACGCCAAGTGATACGGACGAGATAGCCAAGGCATTTGGCATCAACAGAGGTGCCGATGGATTCCTGGCTGAAATGCACATGAAATACAGACCAGTTGAAACTACGGTCCCCGGCGTGTTTCTTGGTGTGACTTATGCAAAGAATGTAGCTGACTCTGTGAACCAAGCTCGAGCGGCGGCCAGTGAAGCAGCAGTTCCATTGAATCTGGGAACTGTGGAAATTGAACTGCTCACTGCAGACGTAGATGAAGATCTGTGTGTAGGCTGTGATCTATGTCATTACTCAGAGATATGTCCCTATGATGCCGTGTCAATGATAGAGGCTGAGCCAGGGGTCAAGAAGAGTGTGACAGATGAGATGAGATGCGAAGGCTGTGGAGCATGTACCGCTATTTGTCCTACTGGTGCCCGTGATCTCAGATGGTGGCGTGAGCAAAGTTTCCTGGAGCAGATTGAAGAGATGCTAAAGGAGTGAGGCGTTTTGGTCACAATTGACGGTCTTAGGGCAGGTTGGACCGTCCTTAACGACCTCTTGGGCGAATTGAGAAACAAAGGAGTCTTCATCCCAGATCTAACCTATGCGGACCTTCGTAACTCCAAGATGGTGATAGAGTATCTCTCAGGTTTCGAACAGGACCTCAAGGCTTCCGACCAAGCAGATGAGAAGCTCAGGATAGAGATGGAAACCAAGATTTTCCGCCTCAGAGAAACGATGATGGTCTGGGCAGAGGAGAAACAAGGTGTTGGATATCGCCAGGATTGGGAAGACCGATTTCAGAGAGCAATAGAGGGTCAATACAAGGTTGAGGAAGAGGAAGACCGAACACGAATCTCAGACATACCAAGAGAGAAGGACATCGGATTCTTCAGAATAAGACTTCCGGAGGACATCCCCGTGGAGGTTGTTTCCGAGATTGCAGAAGACTGCGAGGTTCTCATATCGCTGGACGGTGACAGACATCTGCAGGTTAGCGGGAAGAAAGACTGCGTTCGTGACGCTATGAAACGCCTCGGCGAAGTCTTCTATGGCGAGAGCAAACTAGGAAAGAACGACTAGCTGTGGTGAACAACCCACGAAACTTGTCAGCCTAGATGCCCAAGATATCACTGATTGGATCAAGGGAGATTCTGTTCAACTCGACTCCAAGTGACTCCTGTTCAAGACCCATGGCCAGTCCCAAGATCTGGGTTACGAACATTGCCGGAAGCTCAAGCGACTCTTCGTGCTCATCCGTCATTCCAATTAGCTGGACGTCGAACTGCGTATGGCAAGCAGGGCAGTTTGTCACCAAGCAATTTGCGCCTGCCTCTTTGGCTGAAATCATTTTGTCCCTCAGAATATCTGTCGCAACTTCCTCACTGGCAATTAGCAAGGGGGAGCCACAGCATGACAGCTTCAGATTCCAAGGGACGCTCTTCGCTCCCGCTATCTCTAGCAGTTCGTCGACTTTCCCCGGAAGCTCCGGGTCATCAAAGCCGGCAACTTTGGAGGGCCGTAGAAGATGGCATCCAGGATGGAAAGCAATCTTCAGTCCATTCAGAGGCTTGACTATTCTGGTCCTTATCTCATCCTTGAGTTCATAGAGCACTTCAACGAAGTGACGGATCTTGGCCTTTCCAGTATATTTCAGACCTAAAGGCTTCAGCACTTCATTGACCTGTTTTCGGTAGGCCTCAACGTCGTGCAAGACATGGTCGGTGTCCTTCAATGAACCGAAACAACCGTTGCAAGGAGTGACTATGTCATGCCCTCGCTTCTCAGCCAAGGCGATATTCCTGCCAGATACTGAGAGCCAGCTATTCTCGTCTATGGACTTGAGCACGACAGTACCGCAGCAGGAAGCTCCGTCAAAGTCAATGAGCTTGACTCCTAACGCACTTGCCACAGCCCTCATTGAAGCTTCATAGTTGTTGAAGCGATTAGGTATGGCACAACCAAGGAACACTTCGTACGCCTGTGCCATCTCATTCACCCTCCTTCAGCTTCATCAGGCCTGTCTTCTGCAGCACCTTCTTGGTATCTTTGACGTCTAACTGGGGCACATCATCAAGTCCTAAATCCTCACGCTCCCAGTCTGTGGGTTCGTACAGCTTGCCTGTGTCAAATATGGACTTGCGAGCAGCAATGTAGCCAGCCGGTGTGATGTCATTCTTGAACGCCATGTTCTTCAGTCCAAAAATGATGTCAGTGATGTCGATGCCCTGAGGACATCGCTCCTGACAAGTATAGCAGGTCGTGCATAGCCATACCATATCGGTTTCCAAGACCTCCTTGAGGCCAAAAAGAAGCATCCTCATCAGCTCGTGGACCTGGATGTTGACCTTGTCACTTACTGGACAGCCTGCACTACACTTCGCACACTGGAAGCATGTAGTGAGATCCTGGCCACCAAGGAGGTCAGACACCTCTCGAGTAAACTCTGCATCGAGCGCAGCGAACTTCTTCTTTTCGAATGACTTGAACTGGCCCCAGGTTTCAGTCATCGACTATCGCCTCCGAGGCCTGAGGGGGCTTGGACCCAGGTTGTCAGCTAGGTCTGACAGCTTCTTCACTGTTTCTGCCCAAATTGGTCCTTCACTTGCGCTAATCTGAGTGAACTGAATTCTATCTGGCTCGAGTCCTGCCTTCTCAATGATCTTCTTGGCTATGGCATATCTGCGCTCGAAAGCGACATTACCGTCTACATAGTGACAGTCGCCAAAGTGGCAACCTGAAATCCATACCATGTCGGCCCCAAGTCTGAAAGCCTCAAGTATGTGTGTAACGCTGACCCTGCCAGTACACATCACCCGGATATCCCGGACGGTCGTGGGCTGCTGGAATCTGGATACGCCTGCACTGTCTGCGCCAGCGTAGCTGCACCAGTTACAGAGAATCGTAAGAATCCTTGACTCATTTGCCGGCATGTCCTCGAGAGCTGCACGGATTTGTGCCAGAATTTGGTCATCTGTAAAGTGCTTCATAGTGATGGCTCCAGCCGGACATCCTGCCGCGCATTTACCACATCCAGCACAAAGGACTGGGTTCGAAACGGCGTAGTCATGGCCGCCATCGCCTGGCATGACCTCGATGGCATTATAGGCGCAGTTTATCTCGCAGGTGCCGCATCCAACACAGACCTCCGGGTCCACGACAGATACTATTGCCTCAGCTCTTCGGATTCCACTGACAAGCGGTATTAGAGCCCTTGACGCAGCACCTCTCCCTTGAGCAATGGACTCCTCGATTGACTTCGGTGCGGTTGCAGTTCCAGCCACGAACACTCCATCAGTCTGGAAATCAACAGGCCGGAGCTTTGGATGAGCCTCCATGAAGAAGCCGGACATGTTGAGGGGTACCTTGAACAACTCAGAGATTTCCTTGTTCTTCTCCCTAGGAATCATGGCACTGGCGAGAACCACATGGTCGACGTCAAGAGTGAGTTGTGCTCCTAGTATTTGGTCTATGACCTTAACTTGGAGTGGCTTATCCTTGCCCTTCTTGACTCCGGGTGGCGTGTCTTGATCGAATCTGATGAATACTACGCCCTTCTTCCTAGCTTCTCTGTATCTATCCTCTCCATCGTAAGAAACCCTGAGGTCTCTGTACAAGTGAAACACACGGGAATTGGGATACTTCTCAAGCAGCTCCAAAGTGTGATCTATCGCTATCGTACAGCATATGCCGGAGCACCAGGTTCGAGCTCCCTCTAGAGACTCCTCCTCACGTGAACCGGCACAATGAATGACAGCGAAAGTCTGGCCATCAGAGATACTATCGCCGTCTACGATCATGCGGTTGAATTCGGCTTCTGTCATAACACTAGAGAACTTCTTCAGCCCGTATAGCCCCTTCTCCTCAAGTTCACTAGCACCCGTTGCAACGACGACAACTCCGACCTTGAGCCCTTGTTTCTTCTTTCCGGTCTTTATGGTGATTTCAAAGTCACCAATCGAACCCTTCGCATCAATTACTTCTGAATTGACTAGAAGCTCTATGTTCGGATTGCTGGTTATAGCAGCCTCGAACTCTTTGATGATCTCGTCGCTCATACGGTGGTCGAAGTTCACTGTTCGTAATTCATTCAAGAAGCCGCCTACTTTGTCCTCCTTCTCAACAAGGTAGACCTTGAAGCCTTTCTGGGCAATGAGGTCCGCGGCTGCCATTCCTGAGACCCCTGCACCAATGACTAGAATTGCAGGCTCTATCTTGGTGACAGCTTCTTCCTGAGCCTCAAGCAACCTTGCCCTCGCCACGGACATTCTAACGAGATCGTTGGCCTTGGCTGTTGCCTCATCCTTGGCACTCTGGTGTACCCAAGAACAATGCTCTCGGATGTTTGCGAGTTCGAAGAGGTACTTGTTTAGGCCAGCCTCTTCTATGGTGTCTCTAAACAAAGGTTCATGGGTCCTTGGGGTACAAGAGGCCACGATAACACGATTCAAGTTGTGTTCCTTGATCGCATCCTTGATCACGTCTTGTGCATCAGATGAGCATGAATAAAGAAGGTTCTCAGAATGCACTACTCCCGGAAGTGAGTCGGCATATTCTGTCACCTCTGCGACATCGACAGTTCCTGCGATATTGATTCCACATGAGCAGACAAACACACCGATTCGTGGCTCTGCAGCGACGAGTTCCAGGTCCTCTTCGGTCAGCGCCTCACTCTCGGCGGCCTCTGGGAGGGTAATGTCAAGAGCAGCCATTGCTGCAGCCGCGCTTCCCTGAGCAACTGAGTCCGGGATGTCCTTTGGACTGTTGCATGCCCCGCACATGTGGATCCCAGGAACTCCTGTCTGGACCGACTCTAAGCCGGCATCAGCTCCACTGATGAATCCGTATTCATCGACCTGAATGCCAAGCCTATCCATTAGCTCTGAGTTCTTGGTTGGCACCATGGCAGGACATAACACGACGAGGTCATAATCAGCCTCAAGAACCTCGTGTCCTTTGGTGACACTGTATCTGAGATTGAGGTTCCGAGTATTGGGGTCTTCGAACACGGCACTGGGTAGCCCTTTGACGTAGTTGATGCCATATTCGTTCTCCCCTCTCACAATGAACTCCTCGAAACCCTTGCCGAAAGCACGCATGTCATTGTATAGAATGTCGATGTGCACGTCGGGAGTGTGTTCCTTCGTGATGATTGCCTCCTTGGTAGCGTATGTACAGCAGATCCTGGAACAGTATGCACAGTGGTTCACATCGCGGCTGCCGACACATTGAATGAACGCGATTCGATGAGGTTCTCTGCCGTCGGACGGCCGCATCACCACGCCTTCAGTCGGGCCACTAGCAGACACCATCCGTTCGTATTCGAGTGCAGTGACGACGTTGGAGAAGCGTCCGTAGCCGTACTCTGGAATGGTAGCGGCGTCCAGCAAGTCATAGCCGGTTGCGACAATGATTGACCCGGCGTTGATCTCGTATGTTTCATCCGGAATCTCGAAGTCGATTGCCTCTGCCTTACACGTCTTGACGCAGACCATGCACTCGATACAGTTCTCAATGTCGATTGTTGCTACGTTGGGAACGGCCTGGGGGAACGGAATGTAGGCCGCTTTCCTCATCTTGAGACCCATATCGTATTCATTTCTGACTTCGATGGGGCAGACTCTTTCGCAGTCACCACACCCGGTACACTTGTCCAAGTCGACTCTACGGGTTCGCTTCAAGACCTTGACTTTGAAGTTGCCTCTTTCCCCAACAACGTCTGCGACCTCAGAATAGGCCAGAATCTCGATGTTGCGATGACGAGAACAGTCGACCATCCAGGGTCCTTGAATACACATTGAGCAATCGAGAGTTGGGAACGTCTTGTCGAGTTGTGACATACGACCTCCGATTGAGGGGTTC